>SHUI01000039.1 GCA_009697455.1 Bryobacterales bacterium | reverse complement strand
CCCCCAAAGCCGCATGCGGCCCGCGGCGTCGGGTGCCTCCCGCCAAGGCATCTGCGCAAGGGTCCCCATCGGCCAAACGGTGTCGGAATGACCAAGCGCCAGGATCTGCCCGGCCTTCCTGCGGCCGGGGAGGACAAACTCGGCGCGTACGTGCCTTCCAAATCGCCCGCCGGGAAATACTCGGATGAGCGCTTCGGATGCGAGCGAATCCGCCACAAGATCAACGAAGCGATCAACGGCTGCCCGGTCGTCGCTCGGCGATTCGCATTCGACAAAGGCGCGAATCAGTTGAGTGATCTCGCTTTCGCGGGACGAAATGTAGAGAAGAATGGGTTCCAAGGGGGTAGTGGAGCAGGCGCGTCCGCCGGCTGCGCCGTGCGAAGCGCGGCCAGGAATCATTTTGCGGCCTCTGACGAGGCCGCTCGCGGGCTGCCAGTCTGCGCTACATGCGCCTTCCCAATGCAGACAAGATGCTCGTCGGTCCGCAAAAATATCTGTCCGTCTGAAATCGCGGGCGAGGCGAGCGTCCGCTCCTCGAGGTTGTTCCGCTTCAGGATCTTTAGTTCCCGCCCAGCCTCCAAAACGAAGGCTTCTCCGGCCTCGTTGATCAGATATACCTTCCCATCGGCTGCCACCGGCGACGCGGAAAACACGCCTCCGAACCGTTCCCTCCACAGTGTCTTTCCGTCCGCCGCATCCACGCAGCTTGCAATACCGGTTTCATTCACCATGTAAAGCAGGCCGCCGTAATAGAGGATTGACGAAACGTAGGGTGCCCCCGTCTTGACCAGCCAGTTCACATGCGTCTCGGATACGTCGCCGCGCCCGCCGGGTTTTACCGCCATGTACGGCCCGCTGCTGTACCCGCGCGTCGCGTAAAGCACGCCGTTGTGAAACACGGGTGTTGGAACTGGCACGCGATTGTCTTCACCCACGTGCCAGAGCGGCTCGCCGGTCGAAGGATCGAACGCATCGATCCGCGCGCTCGAGTTGACAATCAACTCGTCGCCCTTCGGTCCGGCCACCACGAACGGAGTCGCGTACGACCGCCGGTCCTTGCCGCGGTCCACCTTCCAAAGTTGTTTGCCTGTGCGTTTGTCGAGCGACAACATGTACGCTGCCGTCTGATGATCGCACAGGAGGATAAGGCTGTCTTTGTAGAGGGCCGGAGAGCTGCCATGACCCCAAAGAATCTCGAACGGCGAGTACTCCTTTCCGATGTGCCGCTTCCAGACCACCTTGCCGTCGAGGTCTAAGGCCGCGAGTTGCCCCGTGCCCACCCAGGCATAAAGCAGCTTGCCATCCGTCACAATGCTGGGGCTGGCAAGGTTGTGCTTCAAGTGAACCGGCTGAAGTGCGCCGTCCGCGTCGAAGACGTACTCCCACAGCAGCTTGCCATCCGCGCGCGCGAAGGCGTGGACGGCGAAGCGAACAACGTCGGCGGCGCCCGTCTTGCGCGCAACGGAGGCGTTAGCGAAATCGCGGCCGCGCTGCTCAAAAGGGCCGTCGCCCCCCTGTGTGGTGACGAAGATCCGGTCTTTCCACACGATGGGAGTGGATGTTCCGAGCCCTCGAAGCGGAACACTCCACTGGATATTCTTATCTTTGCCCCACTCAATGGGGATATTCTTCTCGGTCGAGATGCCATCGGCCGTCGGTCCGCGCCACTGAGGCCAGTTGGCGGCACGGGTGGAAGCGGAAAAAAGAAGAGCGAGGATTGCCGCACACGAGCGCATGGATACAGCTTATCGGAAATCCGCGCGCACGGCCTGCCGACGTTCCAAACGCGCTCGTGGTTTCCGCGAACAGGTCCGCCGTCCGGCGCGCCGTTTAGTCGGTACCATCATGCTCCCGTACGCCCCGCATGCGCGCACGTCCAGGCAAACCGCGGCCAGTGCGGGCAGCCCCTTCACTGGGCGATGCGCGCAAAGGTAGCTGAACTTCGGGGGAATTTCAAATCCATCCCAACCGTCCTTCGCCCCAATCAGCCTGATAGTGAGGGAAATGTACCCGAAAAGCACGTCGCTGCCGAGGATTGACCAGAGGATTACGCCGGTCGAGCGCGTTGGCACCAGCGGAGTTGGCCAGGTAACTGTAATTCGCCGGTAGCGGCGGGCATTCATCTGATGACTGCCCACCCTGACGGAAGACAGTGGTTATTGTTCGATCGGTGAGCAGCGACGACAGTGCGGTGGCCCCAGGATCGCGACGCATCGTACCGCCGCGAACCGGAATACGCTCAGCCGCGATACGAACGTCGGAAACGAAACTCTTCCGCCCGCGGGCGTGAAGGCTTCGAAGGCTTATCGGAAATCCGCGCGTACGGCCTGCCGAGGTGTTCCAAACGCGCTCGCAGTCTCCGAGAACACGTCCGCCGTCCGGCGCGCCATTTGGGCCGCGCCATAATGCTCGCGTACGCCCCGCGCCCCACGCTGTCCCAGGTCCTCGCCATAGGCGCGGTCACTGTAGATCGCCTGAATTCCCGCGGCAAGATCTTCCAGGTTTCCGGGTTCCACGAGGATCCCGCCGCCCGTGCGCGCCAGCATTTCCGGGAACGCTCCGTGCCGCGGTTGCACCACCGGCACCCCGTTCGCCATCGCCTCCAGCAGATAGATTCCTTTCGGCTCTGCATACGTGCTCGGCACCGAAAGCACGTCGAGCGTCCGTAAGAAAGCGATCTTCTGGTCTCGGCTCAGGATGCCCCGGTAATGAAACTCGCTTCCCAGCCCGGCTTCCTTCATCTGCGTCTCAATTTCTTCAAGATAGGCGTGATGCTCCGGGGCGAGATACCCTGCTACTTCGAGACGTGCATTCTCGAGCGCTCCGCTTGCGCGCATACGCCGGTAGACTTCCGCCAGCACGTGCAGGCTCTTCTCCGGGGCGACGCGCGCAAAGTAACCTACCGTGAATGTCCTCCCGAGCGTGCGTTTGCCGGGCTCGTAGCCGCTCGTATTGATGCCGATCGGGACCACTCTGATCTTTGAATCCGGAATCGCCAGATAGGGGCCGATGCGTTCTGCATAGTAGTCGCTCACGGCGATAAACGTGTCGACATGTCTAACCTGGTCGCGAATCAGTTCGATCGCCTGCGCGCGCCACGGATCGAGCAACCCATCCAGATACAGGTCCTCGCCCTGCAGCGTACAGATCACGGGCCGGTTGAGCGCCCGTTTGATAGGTTCCGCAAGGCCGATCAGCAGCGCGTGCGGCAGGCTGACCACATCGGGCGGCGGTTCGGTACGCAGCCAGTCCGTGAGCTTGCGCACTTCCTTTCGCTGGAAACCGGCTTCACCTTTGAGCGTTGAAACCGTGAGCGCTCCCAGGAAGCCTGGATTCGTGGGGATCGAGCGCTTCGCCGCAAGCTTCAAAGCAAAACTGGAATCCCACAGGCGGTCGAGGAAGCGCGGCATCACCCGAAAGAGCGCGGAGTGCTGCTGCAGGTAGACGCTGATCCCCCCGAAGAAGACTTTCTCCTGGCTGACATTCGGCTCGTCAGTGAGCGTCGGCGTGTAAATGGGCACCAGCGTCGCCTGATGACCCTGCGCGATCAGCTCCGTGGCGAGCGCGTTGTCGCGCAGGCAACTGCCGCAGTACATGCTCGCCGCGCCAGCCGTAATGGAGATGATCTTCATCTGGTCCGCAGGTTAGTACACGCCTTCCACTACCGATTTGTTGAGCCGGGAAAACGGACGGACATTCCGCACGCCGTCACAGCCGAAATCCCCGTACGGAGGTTCGCGTTCGGCCTCGTCGCGCTCTAGGAACCGCGGCATGAAGAACTCGCGCGTCAGCGTGGTGAGGCGCACGCGCCCCGTCTCTCCGTAGCCGACGACACGCGAAGGTTCGTCCGGGTCCACAACCTCGATCATCGCCCGCGGCGCCGGCGGATAGTAGATCACGGCGTAATTGTCCTCAGGCAGCCGGGGCTTGTGCACGGCCAAGCCCATCAGCGTGTTGCCGTAAGTGGGCGCGAAGTAGACGCCGTCAAGCAACTCCTCGACGGCCAGCTTGTGGAATTTCGGCGTCATCTCGGTGCCGCCGCAGAACACGCCCTTGATTCCCATCTTCTTGAGAGACACTCTCTCACACAAGGCTTCCAGCAGCTTCGGCGTCGTGAAAATGCACTGAATATCCTGCGCGCGCATTACGGTGAGACCTTGCTCGATAACGTGCTGTTTGTATTTCTCGGCTTGTTCGTGCCGGCCCATCTTGAGCAGCTTGATCACCCAGCGCGGATCGAGGTCGACCATGAAGCAGATTCCGCCCCGGAACTGGCACAAATGCTCCACGGCGAGACGCAATCTCCGCGGACCTGTAGGTCCCAGGGAAAGCCAGTCCGCGCCCTTCGGGAACGCATCGTCAGGCAGCGTTGCGCTGAACATCTCGTAGTCGATGCGAAAATCTTCGACAGCTACGCGCGACTTCGGCACTCCCGTGCTGCCGCCCGTTTCGAAGGTGTAAATGGGACGGTCCGCATAGGCCTTCGGCACCCAACGCCTGACAGGGCCACCGCGCAGCCATTCGTCCTGAAAGAAACCGAAGCGGTCGAGATCTTGGTAATTCCGGATCTCCGTTCGGGGATCCCAGTCGAGATTCTTCGCGAAGTCGAGCCAGAACGGGCAGCCCGTTTCCGGGGAAAAGTGCCACTGCATCAACTCGCGCACCCAGGCGTCTAACGATTCGCCTGAGGCAGTGTGAAGGGAAGAGAGGTTGGTCATTCGGAACTCTGGCGTTGAAAGGATTATTCTACTATGATCCGTAAAACGCTTATGAATTCCATAAAGTCACTCTTGCTCCTTGCCGCCGCCACCACCAGCGCCGTTTCCTGGGCTAATGCGCAAACGCGCGCACGCAATCTGGGCGTTCCGTTCGAAGGCACGCCCGGCCCGCTTAACGCCATCACGGACGTTTCGGGCGTCGAGGCTGGCCACGCGACGATCATCTCTGGACAGGGAAAACTGGAGATCGGCCGCGGCCCTGTCCGCACGGGCGTGACCGCCATCTGGCCGCGCGGAAAAAACTCGAACGACCCCGTCTTCGGCGGCTGGTTCTCCCTCAACGGCAACGGCGAGATGACCGGAACCACGTGGCTTGAGGAGTCCGGTTTCGCCGACGGCCCTATCCTGATCACCAACACTCACAGCGTAGGCGTGGCACGCGACGCCTACATCGCCTGGCTCATCAACCACCGCCGCTTGCCCGGAACCAACACCCGTCCGGGAGGTTTTTTTGCCCTTCCCATCGTGGCCGAGACCTACGACGGCTTCCTCAACGACACCAACGGTCTTCACGTAAAGGAAAAGCACGTTTTCGAGGCTCTCGAAGCCGCGCGCTCCGGTCCCGTTCCCGAAGGCAACGTGGGCGGCGGCACCGGCATGATGTGTTACGGGTTCAAGGGCGGCATCGGAACGGCGTCCCGCAAGATCGAAGGCTATACGGTAGCGGCGCTCGTGCAGTGCAACTGCGGGCAGCGCCGCCAACTGACAATCGCCGGCGTTCCAGTAGGAGCCGAGATCCCGCTCGATCCGGCCACTGCGTCGTTGCTGCCGAGAGAGGAAACCGGCTCCATCATCATCGTGATTGCGACCGACGCGCCTCTGCTTCCGCACCAGCTCAAGCGCCTCGCGAGGCGCGCCTCGATGGGTTTGGCCCGCACTGGCGCTACATCCGGCAATGGTTCGGGCGACATATTCCTCGCCTTCTCAACTGCCAATCCAGGTGCCGCGGCCGGAACGGTTCCGGTGAAGGCCACGATGCTTCCCAATGATGCGCTGAACGGCATCTTCGAAGCCACCGTGCAGTCTACCGAAGAAGCCATTGTCAATGCGATGGTGGGGGCGGAGACGATGACCGGCGTCGACAACCACAAAGCCACGGCACTGCCGCACGACCGTCTGCGCGAGGCGCTCAAGAAGTACAATCGCCTGCGGTAGCTCTGCGACCGCGCAGTGCCCCAAGTCAAACCGCGTTGGCGGTGTGCCGGGACAGGATTTTCCCGTCCACCGGAAAACGCCGTTGCGTGATCGGGATGTACCAGATTTCGTGTTCACCTCTTCCCCGTCGCTCAAAGTGACATCCATGAGAACTGAGCATCTCCGTCACGGTCGGGGTATAACTGGCCATCAGAAAGTCAGGACGTCACTATCTTCGTGTTGTCCGGTCGCCGGGGACGCCGTTCAACTCCAACAACTAGGGGATCAGGGTTCTCAGCTTCTGAACCAGAACACTAGGTGCATAGGCCTCAGCAACAAGGCCGGGGACACCCTCGCTTTCTGACACCCACACCCCAGCCGCCCTGTCCCACTGCGCGAGAATCTCATAAACGGCATCATGCGGGCTCGATTTTGCCACTGCACGTATTTTATCAACTCCAGCCATTGAGTCTGATCATATGGTGGAGGGCTGCGAGCGCTTCGGCCATGACACCTGAGCTACACCCATCCGGGGAGGGCATACGCAGTATTTTCCTGATCTCTTCGTGCTCCAACATCCGCCGAAGCCGATAAAAAATGACTTGCAAGCCAGGGCTGTCGGCCACGTTCCGACATGAATCCAGTGCCCTCTTTCTTGTTAATCTGAAGTCTTGGCGATCCGCCTGGAACTCCAAACCCGACATTGAAGCGCGGATAGTGAGTAAGGCAGAGGCGAACGGTCTTCCCGTTGCGGACTTCGCCGGAAGGCTTCTCGAAGGGCTCACCGCTGCCCCGCCGCACCGCACACCTGAAGAGATCGAAGACCGGCTGACGAGCCTCGCCCGGGAATGCCGAGCGCTGCCCGTGCTCGACCCGCGCTCGGCAGAAGAAATCCACGGCTACTACAACCCAACCGATGATTGTGGACTCATCCGCTCACGTCGCAATTCCGACCGGCGAGGCATACCTCATGGCTGGCGACTCGCCAAAGTGGATTAGTGCACCATCGGTACTCGAAACGCGCATCGTGCTTCGGCGTGAAAGCCGGCACTCAATGTCGCTCCGTGTGTAGCGGCTCCCGAAATGGCGCCGCTGGTAAGCCGCTTCCTTTACCTCGCCGTGCCCCAGGTACTGCCCAACCAGCCGCGTCACCTGCGTCCGGCTCAGTCCCGTCATCTTCCCCACATAACGCCGCGGCAACCCCGGTGCGCGCTTGCCTTGTTCCCGGTACTGCTGCTGCCGTAGTGTCCGCGTGATCCACTCGTACATCTCCGCCCGTTGTTTGCCTGCGAAGCGGACTTCCTGGGTCGCCTCTATGAGCGCCTGGATTTGCCCCAAGCTCAACTTCTCAGCTTTCTTGCATTTTGACGATCACACCCCTGCATGCGGTCAACCTCGCCTTCAGGCCCATCTTGTATTTGAAAGACTGCCTGGGTGAAGTGTCTGCTCCAGATGCTACAATTTTCATTCGACCCGTATGAGATGCCTTGCGCTGTTGGCCGCGTTGTGTTTTTTCGTCGCCGAAGCGTCGTTCGCGAAAAAAAAGAAGACTGAAGAAGAGCTCACACAGAAGCTGGAGATTCCGAAGGACCCGCCCAGCGCCGTAACGGCCGAAACCAATCGCCTGGTGTTTTACGTTTCGCCTCTTTCGGGTAAGGGCCTGCTCTCCCAGCAGGTCCGCGATGCGCTCAAGGTGCTGGTGAAAAACAACGGCGCTGCGTCTATCGTAAAATTGCGCGCTTTTGTTGCTGGAAGCGGCGACCTCCGGCGCGTGCAGGCGATTGTAAGCGAGACTTTCACCGAGCGAAAAGCGGCATTGCCTGCGCTCAGCGTTGTACAGGTGGGCGGACTGCCTCTTGAAGCAGCTCAAGTTGTGATTGAATCCATCGCCGTCGCAAAGAAAGAAGTGAATCCGCGCGGACTCTTGTTTGTTTCAGGCCAGGCTTCGATGAACGACAATCCGCTTGGCCCCGTCGCGTCTTTGGTGCAGTTATCCGCCGACAGCCTGAATCGCGCGATCGCCGGCAGCGGCGCCGCCGCGAAAGACGTGTTGCGCATCACCTGTTTCGTCAGTTCCCTCCAGGACATCGCGGAGGTTCGCTCGAAGGTCCTGTCGCACTATCCAGCCGCAGCCCTGAACGTCGTACAGACGCAACGCTCTCCCATGCGAGGCATCTCGGAGTGCGAAGCCGTGGCGCGGCTGTCGAAGGCCGTCGACGGAGTGGAACTGAGCAATCCGGGTGGACTCACGGCATCGCCGAATTACTCTCAGGTTGCCGCGGTCAGCGCGCCGAAGGTGACCCTAAGTGGAACGCAGTCGGCATACGGTTTCGCGGACGGCGACGCCAGGCTTGCCTTTCAACGTCTAGGCAAGGCGCTTGAGGCGGTGGGCACCTCCTACAGCGACGTCGTCATGTCGAGTATTTACCCGCTCTCGACCTCCATTCGAGATCAGGTAAGCAAGATCCGGTTCGAGTTTTACGATCGAAAGCGGCCGCCGGCGAGCACAATGCTTCTGTTCGAGGGCTTGCCCTCGATGGACGCCGGCTTTGCCGTGGATGTCGTCGCGATACCGAAAAAATGAGCTTAATGCCCGATACAATTGTTACCTTCGGAGAGATCATGCTGCGCCTCGCGCCCCCGGGCTTCGAGCGCTTCTTACAGACGCCGCAGTTCGTGGCGACATTCGGCGGTGGTGAAGCCAACGTTGCGGTGGCCCTCGCGGGCTGGGGGAAATCCGCGCGCTACGTAACCGTTCTGCCGCCGAACAACCCCATTTCGGACGGCGTCGTCGCCGAGATGCGGCGGTTCGGCGTGGACGCTTCGGCCATCGTCAGAGCCAAGGGCCGCATGGGTATCTATTTTGTCGAGCCGGGTGCGAACCAACGGCCTTCAAAAGTCGTGTACGATCGCGACTACGCAGCCATCGCGCTTGCAAAGCCCGGTGACATCGATTGGGATAAGTCCTTCGACGGAGCATCATGGTTTCACATCACGGGGATCACACCCGCGCTCAGCGCATCCGCGGCCGGGCTCGCGATCGAGTCCGTGCGCATCGCCAGGGAAAAGGGTTTGACCGTGTCCTGCGATCTGAACTACCGCAAGAATCTGTGGAAGTACGGTAAGGGTCCGGCCGAAGTTATGACCGAACTTGTCCGTTATGTCGATTTTGTTATCGCGAACGAGGAAGACTGCCAGATGGCTCTCGGTATTCAGTCCGGCGCGGATGTACATTCCGGGAAGCTTGATGTAAGCCAGTACAAGAACCTGAGCGAACGCGTCATGAGCGCTTTTCCGAATCTCAAGGCGATCGCGATTACCTTGCGCGAATCGAAGAGCGCGTCGCACAACGGCTGGTCGGCGTGCCTCCACGACGGGAAGGAGTTCATCGTTAGCCGGCATTACGAGATCACGCACATCGTCGATCGCGTCGGCGGTGGGGACTGCTTCGCGGGCGGCCTGATTTATGGACTGACAACCCTTCCCACGCATGCGGACGCACTCGAATTCGCCGTCGCCGCTTCCTGCCTGAAGCACTCGATTCCGGGCGACTTCAATCGCTTCACGGTAGACGAAGTCAAGAATCTGCTCAAGGGCGACGGCTCCGGCCGGGTGCAGCGCTAAGTGCTCGTTTTCCTTAGAAAGCCGCTCTCGACCAGACAGTCGATTTGCGTCGTGTTCCTGTGCACGCTCATCGGCGCTTCCGCGCAGTTGCTCATGAAGGCAGGTGCCGTGGCAATGACTCAGCCTGGCATCGCGGGTTTCCTTCTCAACGTTCCACTGATGGCGGGCTATGCGCTCTACGGGCTGAGCACAGTGCTGCTTATCTTTACTTTGCGGGACGGCGACCTCTCTATCCTTTACCCGATTCTCGCGTTAACGTACGTGTGGGTCACAGTCGCCACGCCGGTCTTGTTTGATGAGCGCTTGAATCCGTTCAAAATCCTGGGCGTCGCTCTGGTAATGCTGGGAGTGGGGATTCTCGGAAGGAGCGGTGCCGCGACTTGAAGACGCCGATTACTTCGATACTGCTTGTACTGCTGGCCTCCTTCATCGGGTCTTTCGGCGCCGTCTTTCTGAAGATCGGAGCGGCGAAGCTGAAGGGCGGTCTAAGATATCTGTTTCTGAACCCGGCGCTCGTCGCGGGGGTCGCGCTGTTTGTCCTTTCCTCGGTCGCGTTCGTCCTGGGAATACGCCACGGCGAGTTGACCATCCTCTACCCGCTCGTCTCGCTTTCGAACCTTTGGACGGTCCTGTGGTCGCGCATCTACTTCAAAGAACCTCTTACCGGAGGTAAGCTAATGGGTCTTGGGCTGATTCTGAGCGGAGCGGTGTGTATCGGCCTCGGCAACCGGTAGACGGGCTACTTTTTTTTCACTTCGTATAGGTAGATGCTGTGAATGCGCCGGTCGGCTTCTACCTTCTCGATGCGGACTGGAGTCCAGCCGCGAATTTCGAAATCAAGCGATACGACCCGCGCACCCGGCCTTAGGTACTTTTCGAGATTCGGACGCAGCAGTTCGTTCGACATCGTGAGCAGGAAAATCGTCACAACATCGGCGGGGCTAAAGTCTACCTTGAGGAGATTGTCGTGCAGAAAGCGCACGTCGTTGTTCAAACCCAGGTCTCTCACACGATCCGAGGCAGCTTTGAATAGCTTGTGTGAGAGTTCCACGCCGACTCCCCGCGCTTTGTATTTCTGAGCCGCCGTGATTACGATACGGCCGTCGCCCGAACCAAGGTCGTACACAAGTTCTCCCGGGCGGACGTGCGCCGCTTCAAGCATTCTGTCGACCAGAATTTGGGGGCTGGGGATATAAGGGGCAAGGCTGTCTTTGCTCTCCGCCGGCTGGGCGGTGCATGTCAAAGCGCCCGCGATCAGCCCGAAAACGGAATAACGAAGCATACTTTATTGGGTGGATGCCGCCGAAGCCGCCCTTCCATACCTCAATTTTACAATACGGGACATGATTTCGGTCCAGGCAAACCAAAGATCCCGGGGGCGGCTAATGGTGTATTCGTAACCCTTGAGGTGCTTGACCGCTGTTCCGATCGCGTCGCGCCAAGGCACCTGCTGAGGAAATGCGTTGTAATTCATGTAGAACACGGGATACGTCAGATCGCCAACCTGCTTTAGCGTTTCAGATGGAACCCCTTCCTCAAGCATCACCTTCGGACCGGCGAAAATCAGCGCGTCAGGCTGCTGCGGCGAACTGCATTCATCGGCGATCAGTTTGGTGAGAAACCTGACGTCGCCGTGCTTGTTGCCGAGACGGTTCAAGTCCACCGTGCCGAGCTTCAAGGAATCCAGCGCGTCACCGAGTGCCGGAAAATCGATCTGCTCCACGTTATCCTGACGGTAAATCACGCGCTGCTCCTGCATATTGAACGCGACCACCGAGACCTTCGTGATGCGAGGCTCGCGAGCGACGGACCGTAAGATCGAAATCAGCGCCGCGGTGTCAAACGGTTTGAGTGTAGCCGCACGGGCGTTCTGTGGGGCAAAATTCACCAGCACTTTGACGTTCAGCGTTCCTTCGGGATCACGCGTGACGGGCGGTTCCTCCTTGAAAGGTTGTTGTTCGATCGCCCGAATCCCGCCCGCGGGGATCACCATCGCCAAGTCCTTGTCCTTGGGCGGCAGCATCGCCTCCACTTCCCAATACGAAGAGCAGACGCGTTCCGTGCGGTCCCGCATGAGCCAATCGACGTGATAATTTCCCTCGCCGAGGTCGAAACCTCCCCGCAAGTAAGCCTCGCCTTTGGCGCCATCTTCGATCGCGGGAACGCTGATCTTCTGCGAGAAGTAGACCGGCGCTTCTTTCCCGCCTTCAAGCTTTACCCTGAAGACCATGGTCAACATGTCTTCGTTGCCGGCGAGTTCGCGCAAGGGTACGCTGACTTCATAGCCAGCGTGAAAGCGGAGGTCGAAACCGAGGCGTGCCTTGACCGGGACGACCGCGCACGGGAGGTCCTTCCGCTCGTCCTGCGATTCGAGGACGGCCGAATCGGTATTGAAGATTCGGACCGTGCCCGTGGGGCCTGAACCGTGCATCAGCGATTGAGCACGCATACTGCCGCACCAGAGCAGCCCCACCGCCATCCCTGCCCGTGCGATCGAAAATCCAGCCTTGCGAGACATCGTCATATTAGGACAATGCAATCCGCGCACCATGTTCCTTATAGCTTATCGGCGCGTTAAGTGCAACTCGAGAAAGTTTGAGGGAGTTCTGGGATTTCCGGCGGCAGGGTGGACCTGCGCGGGTTCGATTCTTCTCTTGCCGGTGACGCAAGCGTCCTAACTCGGATTTGGCGCGCCTCCTTAATGACGTCGAGCAGTAATCCAACACGCTGCGTGACCTGCGGTGGTATCCGAGTCGCTTGCACTTTGTTGGCGCACTCGCGGAACGCGCCGAACACAAGAGCGGTGTTGTTGCCAGTTCGGTTCTCATGAGTTCGCTCTTGTCCGGACTAGCCGGTCCTAGGGGAGCGTGCTCCGCTCTCCTCGAAGGACAGTCGATCCCGAGCATTACCTGCTGGTCTCAAGCAGCGCGGTAAATAGGGCTATCGACGAAATATGGTCATAACGTGATACTGACCGCCTTGACGGAGATTGCCCTCCACCTTTCGGGAATCTCCCACGCGAACTGCAACGACCGGTGGCTGATTCCTCATCGCGCTCACGACGCAACTCGCGGGAGCGGCGCATGGATGCGGCGGAAAAGCATGCGACAAACAACGATCAACTGCCCCACGTTGCCAATTGAATGCTTAGGACCAGTTAGAATCGAGGGACGCATGCGGGACTGGCTGAACCTTCCAAACACCGTCACGATGATCCGGGTCATTGCAGCGCCGTTTATTTCCCGGGCCATTCTCCGGGGCGAGCATGGGCTGGCAGCCGCGATTTTCGCCGGCGCGGCAGCCACGGATTCGCTGGATGGCATGCTCGCCCGCCGCTTCGGCGGGACCACCCCCGCCGGCGCCTATTTCGATCCGATTGCGGACAAACTCTTCTTGGGGGTGGTCATCCTCACCCTGGCCGCGGCGGGCAGCCTCCCTTTCTGGTTTGCTGGAATCGTTTTCGGCCGAGACCTTCTGATTCTCGCCGCGACAGGAGCCGCGCTTCGGTTTTCCAAACTTAGGAAGTTCCCGCCGAGCCCATGGGGGAAGCTGAGCACTTTCCTCCAGATTGCGTGCGTCGTCACCGTTCTCGCGGCGAACGCCGCGCCCGGAGCCGCGGGAGGTGCAGCGCTGCCTTCGATATGGCTCTCCGGGGCCGCAACCCTCTGGAGCGGCCTCCATTACGCGTGGACCGGAGCCGCGCGGTGGCGGTCGGGACAAGAAGAACCTTGACACGCGCCGGAGATAGTGCTAGATTTACAGCAGGAAGCTAGATAAATAGCACTAACGGAACGCATGAGGAAACCGCACATTCACCTGAGCGCTCGTGAGCGCCAAATCATGGATATCCTCTACAAACGCGGGCAGGCCGCAGTCGGAGAGATCCAGCGGGACCTTCCCTCGCCGCCCGGCTATTCCGCCGTTCGGGCCATGCTCCGGGTTCTCGAGGAGAAGGGTCATGTAAAACATCAGGCGAGCGAATTGCGTTACGTATATACACCCACCGTCGGCCGGGAAAGAGCAAAGCTTTCCGCCCTGCGGCATCTGCTTGCGACCTTCTTCGCCGGTTCGGCCGGGGAGGCCGTCGCGGCCCTGCTCGACGCCGAGGCGGGAGCGCTCTCAAGCGAGGACCTGGACCGCATTTCCCAACGGATCGAAATAGCGCGAAAGGAGGGTGCTCCCAAATGAACTGGACCGGGGAGATAGCCATCAAGAGCACGGCCGTGTTATTCCTTGCGTTGCTCGCTTCACTGCCTCTCAGGCGTGCGCCGGCCGCGGCGCGGCATTTCGTGTGGGCGTCGGCCTTGGCGGCGCTGCTTGTCTTGCCTCTCGCGAGTGTGTGGACCCCACGCTTCGTTCAAGTTCCGATTCCGAGCCCTTCCGCGCCGGTATTCGGAACTCCCGTGTCCGCCGCCTCGCAGGACGGCGGGGCGCCCGCTCGGCCTCGCCTTCCGTGGGAAGTCTTCGTTTGGGCAGCAGGCGCAATTGCACTGTCGCTCCGAGCCACGGCAAGTCTCGCGCGCGTATGGAAGGTCTCGCGCGACTCCGCCGAGGTGCCCCGCCCCGGACACTGGGACGCCATCGCCGCGGACCTTTCACGCACAATCGGCCTCCGCCGCCAAGTTGCGCTCCGAGTCACCCGCGCCGAAATCATGCCCATGACGTGGGGCGCGATCTCCCCCGAAATTGTCTTGCCTGCCTCCGCTGCGTCGTGGCCTGAGGTGCGGTTGCGCGTCGTCCTGCTCCACGAGTTGATTCACGTGAAGCGGGGCGACTTCCTCACGCAGTGGCTGGCGCGGCTGGCCTGCGCCTGTTACTGGTTTCACCCGCTCGCGTGGTTCGCCGCCCGTCAGCTTCATCTCGAACGCGAACGGGCCTGCGATGACGGCGTCCTTCGCTACGGCGAGGAGGGACCCGGATACGCGCAACTTCTTGTCGACCTCGCGAAATCGATGCGGCCGCCCGCGGAGCCGGCTGCCGTCGCGATGGCGCAAATCTCAAACCTGGAGGACCGTGTCATGAATATTCTCAACAAACAAGCAAACCGGCGCGGATTGTCGCGGCGCGCGGCTGGTATGGCTGGCGTCGCGGCGATCGCCTTTGTATTGGTGCTAGCGGGGGTTCACGCGGGCGCGCAGTCCGCCACTGCCGGCATCGTTGGCGTGGTTCGCGACGAAAGCGGCGGCGCCGTGCCAAAGGCCGCCGTGACCGTACGCTCGGGAGCGGGCAAGGAAATGGCGTGGACCAACGACGCCGGCGAATTTCTATTTCCGAACCTGCCTGAAGGGAGCTACACGCTTACCGTTGCGAAGCCCGGCTTCGCCCTCTATGAAGGGAAACCTGTCGGCATTCACGCGAACGCCGTCGAGCGTGCGGACGTCACCTTAAGTCTCGGGCGCGTCAGCGAAATGCTGGAAGTCGTCGGGAAAGCTCCGGCCAGAGTGTCCGTTGCTCCAGCCGGTCCGCCCAAGCGCATTCGCGTCGGCGGCGACGTGCAGGCTACCCGGCTGATCGAGCGCACGAATCCTGTCTACCCCGAGAAAGCGCAGCGGGAAGGCGCGCAGGGTACGGTCCTCATCGACGCCGTCATCCTGGTGGACGGCACTCTCGGCGGAGTGCGAACCGCGAACGCCGTGGTAAATCCGGACTTAGCCGCGGCCGCGCTCGACGCCGTGAAACAATGGCGCTTCCAGCCGACGCTGCTCAATGGCGTGCCCGTCGAGGTGATCACCACAATAACCGTGAACTTCCGGCTCGCTCCTTAGCGAACTCGAAAACCTCGGTTGCATTCTTCTGCGAGGCGACTACGAGCTGCGTTCGCAAGCCGCGGCGCTCAAGCGATTGCTCGGCGACCAGTCGCGCGATCGCCGGATGGTTGTTGTGCTCGCTCAGATGGCCCAGAACGAGAGTCGCGACTTCCGGGTCGAGATCCTCCAGAATGAAATCCGAAACGACCGCGTTTGAAAGGTGTCCGACGCGGCTCATCACCCGCTGCTTCACCGCCCACGGATACGGACCGACCTTCAGCATGTCCAGATCGTGATTCGATTCGAGCACCAGCAGGTCCGTCCCTCTGAGGTGCACGCGGACGGAATCCGTCACGTAGCCAAGGTCCGTGACGATCGCGAGCTTCACGCCCTGCGAGCGGAACGAGAAGCCCACGGGGTCCTTCGCATCGTGCGGAATCGTGAAACTGTCGACTTCGATGTCGCCGATACGGAACGACGTGCCTGCCTGGAAGAGTTCGAGCGTGGGCGAGTAGCCGTTCCAGTCGATCGACGGCGCGGTGAGCGGCGTTAGATACACGGGAATCTTCAGCCTCTTTGCGATGCGCGCGAGGCCCGCGATGTGGTCGCAGTGTTCGTGTGTGATGAGGATCGCGTCCAGGCGCTCGGCGCTTTCACCTGCGCACTCAAGGCGGCGCGCGGTCTCCTTGAAGCTGAGGCCTGCATCGACCAGAAGGCGCGTTTCGCCAGTGGCTACCAAAGACGAATTGCCGGTACTCCCGCTTGCGAGCACGCAGATTTTGACGATGAGATTGCCTCCGGAGACTACAACTCGATGCTACTTATTATTTACGGAAACGACAACCGGGCTGCCGTTACGAATCTCGTCGGTGGCCCGCTTGACGATCTTGTCACCAGCGGCGAGAGCCCCCACAACCTCAACCAAGTCTCCTGAAACAACGCCCTTCTTCACATTCACCCATTCGGCCTTGCCGTCTGAGACCCGGATCACAAACGTGCGCTCCGTAGTCGCGACGACCGCCGCCGGCGGTACGAGCAGCGACTTCGCGGCGCGGCGTATAGGCCAGTCCACCTCAGCGTACATCCCTGGGGCAAGATCCCCACGCCCGTTGTCGAAGTCCGCTTCGACCGGCATGCTGCGCGTCGCCGCGTCGAGTGAACGCGGAATGCGGGCGATTACGGCCGTGAACGCACGGGCCGGATGGGCGGGAACGCGGAAGCGCAGACGGCCGCCGATTACAAGACCTGCGGCCTCGGTCTCGGGCACGGATACGACCAATCGCAGCCGCGTAACCTGCTCGATCCGCAGCAGCCCCGACTGAGCCGATCCTGGGCCGACGAGCGCACCCCGATGCACCAGACGCTCCGTGACCACACCGTCAAATGGCGCTTTCACGTCGAGGTAGCTTTCGAGATCGCGGAGAGGGCGCACCGCCGCGGCGGCCGCCAGGGCAGCGCTTTCGATCGATTTCACCACCGCCTCGGCAGCTTGAAGTTGCTGTTCGGCCAGAATCAGCTCGTTCGCCGCGATCGCGCCTGGCGTCCGCGACGCTTCCTTGAGTCTGGTATGCGTGCTCCGCGCTGCTGCCAGCTTGGCTTCCGCCTCGGCTTTGCGCGAAGCGGCATCGACCACCTTCGCTTCAGCCTCGGCGACCCTCGCGGCGATTTCCGGGGCGGAGAGGCGCACCAGCGTTTGGCCCGCGGTCACGGCGCTGCCGCGATCCGCGTTCACGGTTTCGACAAAGCCGCTCACGCGGGCTTCGAGCGTCACCTTAAAGAACGGCAGGAGTTCGCCGGGGAATCGGCGCGCTCCTTCCACGGATTTTTCGACGACAGCCGTGGTCTCGACCGTTTGCGCGGGAACCGAAATCGCAGCCAGCAGGAACGGCAATAGCGCCAGAGACACCGAGGACAAGCCTCCTGGACGGTCAACAGCCTCAGAGGCCGCGGCAGTCTGGCTGCCCGCAGCCGACAGGCCGGGAAGCCTGTCCCACACCCGATCAGATGTCATTCTCATGCTCGCGTACCTTCATAATGGGAACTCCCAGGGTCGTCCGGATCGAGCGAAGGGGATCGCGCCCCCGTATCCCGCTGCACCACCGCGTACAGCGCCGGCAGCACCGTCAGCGTCGAAATCGTGGCTAGCACCAGCCCTCCAATCACGGCGATTCCCAGTGGCGCGGTTTGCTCGCCGCCTTCACCCCTCCCCAGGGCCAGCGGGATCATACCAGCCACCATCGCCATCGCTGTCATGAGCACCGCGCGGAACCTTCCGCTTGCGCCCAACGCCGCGGCGGTAGCAAGCGGATTGCCTTCTTCGCGCGCCCGCTCCGCGAAAGTAACCAATAGAATCGAGTTCGCGACCGAAATTCCAATCGCCATGATCGCGCCGATGAACGACTGAATATTGAGCGTCCTGCCCGTCAGCCAGAGCGCCAGTGCGACCCCCGACAGGACTGCGGGCATGGTCGCTAGAATCGACGCCGACAACCGGAACGACTGGAAGTTCGCAGCCAGAAGCAGAAATATCGTCACCATGGAGACCAGTAACCCAGTTCGCAGCCCCAGGAACGTTTCTTCGAAGACCGGGATCTGGCCCCGCAGCCCTACCGTCATCCCTCGCGGCACTTCGCCGGCGCGCTTCAGTGCTTCCCGCACCTTCTCCGCGAGCTGGCCGAGGGGCTTTTCATGAACGTTGGCGGTGTAGCTCACCACGCGCTGCATGTTGTACCGCTCCACCATTCCCGGCGCCGTTCCGTTCGTCACGGCGGCGACATCGCCGAGCAACGGCCGGCTCCGTCCGTCCTTCATTACTGGAATGCCGCGCAGATCGTCGATCGACTGGATGCGGTCTTGAGGAATCTCCACCTGTATCTGAAATCCGTTTCCGCTCACCGGATCGCGCCAGTAGTTCGGTTCGGAGAAGCGGCTTGAGGAAGTGGCCGCGACCATGGACCGCGCCACGCTCGCCGCAGTGAGACCGTATTGGCCGGCGCGGTCGCGATCGATTGTAATATCGAGCGTCGGGTAGTCGAGTGGCTGTGCAAGCTGTACGTCGCGTAGTTCGGGTATCTTCGCGAGTTCGCCGCGGATCTTCTCCGCGTACACGCGGTTGGCCGCAAGGTTAGTGCCCTGGACCGCGACCTCGATCGGCGTGGGAGATCCGAAACTCATGACTTGGCTTAGGATGTCTCCGGCCTCGAAAGTGAACTGGGATGCGGGAAGCGCTTTGGGCAGCGCTACTCTAAGCAGTTCGAGGAGAGCCTCCCCGCGAACCGGCGCCCCGGGTTTCAAGGCGACCTTCATTACGGCTTCGTGTGGTCCGCTGGTCCATAGATGAATCAGATTGATCGGGTAGCTCGCGGGCTGAACGCCGATGAACGCCGTGCTGACGGCCACGTTTCCCGCTCCCGCGACACGCTTCACCACGTCGAGCATTCGAAGCGCTTCAAGCTCCGTCCGCTCCACGCGCGTGCCAACCGGCGCGCGCATGCGTAGTTGAAACTGTCCGGAGTCGACACTCGGAAGAAGTTCCGTGCCGATGCGAGGCGCAAGCAACCACAGGATCGCGCCCGCTCCCAAGGCATAAACGGGAATGACCGCCCAGCGGAATCGAACGATACGTTCGACCATGCGGCGATAGGACGCGCGCAGCCGGCTGCCTTCATGCGCGGCATGCCCGCCGCGCATGACCCACACCGCGAGGACCGGCACAAGAGTGCTCGACAGAATGTACGAGGAGATCATGGCTAAGCCGACGGCGAGCGACAACGGTACAAACAACTGGCGCGCCACGCCCGTCATGAAGTAGGCGGGCACGAACACCGCAAGCATCGACATCATCGCCAGGAAGCGCGGCGTTGCCGTTCGACGGCAGGCGTCTAGCACGCAGCGGGGCCGCGAGGAACCACTGCCCATCTGAGAGTGGATGTTCTCGATCTCAACTGTAGCCTCGTCCACCAATACGCCTACCGCCAGAGCGAGACCGGAAAGCGTCATGATGTTGATCGTCTGGCCGGAGATCCAAAGTCCCACCACGGCGCCCAGCAACGCGAACGGGATCGTCGTCACCACGATGAAGGCGCCGCGCCAATCACGCAGGAAGAGCAGCACCATCAGTCCGGTCAACAGCGCGCCCAGCAATCCCTCGCGGACGAGCGACCGCAAGGACCGCTCGACGAAGCCGGTCTGGTCGAATTCGATGGTGAGATTCACGTCTTCCGGAAGCGCGTTCTGCATGGCGGGCATGGCGGCGCGGACGCTCCGCATCACGTCGAGCGTCGAAGCGTCGGCGCGTTTCGTGACCGGAATGTAGACCGTGCGCTTTCCATTCACGTGGGCGTAGGCGGTGATGATGTCCGTGCCGTTCTCGACCACGCCAATGTCGCGGATATAGACGGTGGGGCCGTTGCCGGTGCGAACCGGCGCGTCCATCAACTCCTGCAAATTGCCGCCGATGACCGCATTCGTGCTCGCGATACGAGCCAGATCTCCAATACGCACGACGCCCGACGGGTAGACCGCCGATGCACGGCTTACCGCTGAAATGGCGTCCTCCGGAGAGAGGCGGTACTCGCGCAAGCGGTCCGGATTGAGGCGCACGACGATCGAGCGCTGGTTGCCGCCGAACGGCGGTGGAGCGGACACGCCGGGTTGTGTCGCGAACAGGGGCCGCACGCGATTGATGGCGAAATCCTGCATTTCGGCCGGCGTGCGAATGTCGCTCGAGAGCACCAGTTGGGCTACGGCCACGCTCCCGGCGTCGAACCTGGTAATGAACGGCGGCACAGCCCCGGGCGGCATAAATGCGCGCGCCCGATTCACGTAGCCCACCGTTTCCGCCATCGCCTGGTTCATGTCGGTGCCTTCGTGGAACACCAGCTTCATCAGCGCCGCGCCTTGAATCGACTTCGACTCCACATGTTCAATTCCCGTGATGTAGAGGAAGTGATACTCGTAGTAGTACGTGAGGAAACCCTCCATCTGCCTGGGGTCCATGCCGCCGAAGGGTTGAGCGACGTAGATCGACGGCGAGCCGACGCGCGGGAAGATGTCGACGTGCATTCGCTTGATTGCGATCCACGCCGTGAGCATCAGAGTGAGGGCCGCGACAACCACCGTAATCGGCCGGCGGAGGGCGGTGAGAACGAGCCACATGATAGGTTACTTTGCAGCCTTTAGGAAACCTTCGAGATTGCCTTGCGCGATGGCGATGGCCAGCGTGCCGCGCCAGACGCCGAGCCGCGCCAAAGCGTTGTCGATTTCGGCGTTGGTTAGGAGGCGTTGCGCTTCCGCTACATCGGCGAGCGCGCCAAGACCGGCACGATAACGCGCGGAGGCCTGCCGCTCGGCCGCGCGCGCCGCTTCAAGTTGCACCGGGACGTTCCGCTCAATCTGGCGTGCGCCATCGAGCATCGCCTGCGCCCGTTTGCGTCCGGCGTCAAGGCTCTGACGCAACAGATCCAACTTGGCGCGTTCGGCGCGTTCGTTCGCGGCCTCGATTTTCTTTCGTTCAGCCAGTACCTTTGTGTCAGTCAGATTGAACGTCGCAGTGAAACCGAGCCCCCAGTTATAGAACGAGGGGGCAAGACCGTTCGCGCCGCCGAGTATCGAGAAGTCGGGGTGGGCTCCAGTGCCTCGGGCGAAAGTGGTGCCTTGCGCGGAGAACTTGGGAAAGAACGATCGATCGAGGATGTGTTGGCGCGCCTGGATTTCTTCGATTGCCGCCGCCTCTTCTTTGGCCGCGGGATGCGTCGATTGCGCGGCTTCCACTTCTCCGGGCGTAGCGCCGAGGAGCGGGCCGGAACTGAGCGTCAACTCGCCTGCGGAGCCCACTCTCTCGGCGAGAGAGACGTTCGCAATGCGCGCCGCCTGAGCCGCTTGGATCCGCTGATTCTCGGCCAAAGCCACTTCGGCCCTGGCGCGGGCCTCGTCCGCGCCAGGGCGAAGGCCCGCAGCGGACAAGGCGCGTATCTCGTTGTAAAATACTTTCGCCCGGGCGACGCCCGCCTCCGATGCAAGCAGTTGCTGTTCGGCGGCAAGCACCGTCAGGTAGGCGTCCGCGGCGAAGGCTCCGGCCTCGAACTTCGTGTTCTCCGTTGCCGCTTCGGCCCGCCGGCTAGCCGCTGAAGCCGCATCGACACCCGCCTTTCGGAGTCCGAAATCGAAAGGTTCCCAACTAACTAGAAACCCAATTGCGCTGCCGAATACGTTGGAACTCCGGTTGTCGCGAACCGGAGGACCGGAGATCGGCGAAACGACGGGTTGCGGCAGGAGCATGCCGTAAACATTGTTTGTTGTTGCGCGGTTGACTTGCGCGACCATATTGACCTGAGGGAGGTACACCATGCGGGCGAGATTGATAGCGGCCGCCGCGGCATTCGCGCGCTCCGAGGAGACTCGAACGGCCGGATATCGCTCCACCGCCTGCCTCACCGCCTGTTCCAATGTGAGAGGAGTTTGGGCCCCGGCAAGCCCAGCGGCGGCTAGGGCTATCTTGAATACGGTCTTCATGATCGGTGATCCCCCTCCATGAGTTCACGGAACAACTCGTCGACCTTCTGCCGGGCAATAGCCAACGCCCTACGCCCCAGCGAAGTGGCCCTGTAGACCTTGCGCAGGGATTTGCCGCTGCGCTGTTCCCGCGAGCGCAAATAGCCCTTCTTCTCGAGACTGTGAAGGAGCGGGTACAAGCTTCCGGGGCTGATCCGGTAGCCGTGGCGGCCCAGTTCTTCAATCATTCCAAGGCCGAAGATGGGTTCTTCCGCAGCGTGATGCAGGACGTGGATGCGGATCAGGCCCGAGTAGAGATCGCGGGCGTTTGCCGTATAATCGAGATTCGTTTTCGACATTCGATAACGAGAATCGTTAATGATAATGAAGTTTCGGCCGAAAGTCAACGAAACGGATTCCGCTCGACCAATTCGATTCTCCATGGACATTCGTTTCGTTAACGCGCCGACAATGAGCCGCCGCCTCTGGTGGAGGGATTTACGGCGCTGGCGCGACCTCTGCCGCATGCCAGGCGGGGCGTGCCGGTCAAAGATAGGTGGGTAGACCGGAAATATCTTGACGGCCATCCTGTCTGAAGTGGGCATGCCTAACTCTTACCTTGCCACCACAGCACTGCTGAGGCCGTTCCCCCTCTGTTGGCTGGCTTACGCAAACGGGTCGCCGAACTGAAAGCCCGTGATCTGACAGGTGGTTGACGCCAAGCTGAGAAAGGCCCGAGAGTTCGACACGTTCGTTTGCCGCAATCGACACGCGGGATCCCGGAAACAATTTTGTGGCGATGTTTGGTCAGATGCGAAATGCCCAGGGATCATCGACGGGTCGATCGGACTCCCGCCATACTTTGGTATACACTCACAACTGCAAGAAAAAGCTCAGAAGGAGAGCCCGGCCCGGAGCCGGATTTTGCCGCAATGATAAGGAGCCTTCGTGAAACTAGTGAAACTACTTTGGTTCTTCCCGCTATCGAGCGGTCTCCTGGCCGCCGGACCCGCCATGAAATGCGACGCCCTCGCCGCCAAATCGTTTGGTGATGAAGTGAAGATTCACTCCGCGGCGATCGTGGCCGAAAAGGGAAACGTGCCCGAGCATTGCGACGTCAGGGGCGTCATCTGGCCTGAGGCGGGCTTCTCGATCAAGCTCCCCGCTGCCTGGAATGACCGCTTTCAGATGGTGGGCAACGGAGGCACCGCCGGCGTCATCAGCTTTGGGGCCATGGACAACGCGCTACGCAAGGGCTTCGCCACGGCGTCCACCGATACGGGCCACGATGCGGCAAAAGAACCTCTCGCGACCTTCGCCTACGTGACACCCGAAAATCCAAACGGCCGGCGGAAGTTTCTCGACTTCGCGTATCTCGCCGTGCATGAGACCGCCGTGCTGGCCAAGCAGGTGATCCACGCCTACTATGGCGCTGCTCCGCGCTACTCCTATTGGGTCGGCTGCTCTACGGGCGGCCGCCAGGGACTTCAAGAAGCGCAACGCTACCCTGAAGATTTCGATGGCCTCGTGATTGGCGCGCCGGGCCTCTACAACACCGGCAACTCGATGCGCCGCATCTGGGTGGGCCAGTCCCAAGTGGGCGCGGGCGCGATTCCAGTGGAGAAACTTCCGCTGCTGACCAAGGTGGTTTACGGCAAGTGCGATGCGGTGGACGGGCTGAAAGACGGCCTCATCGACGATCCGCGCCGTTGCGGGTTCGACCCGGCGCGCGATGTGCCGAAGTGCGCCGGCGCGGAAGCTGCGGACTGCTTCACCGCCGCGCAGATCGAGTCGCTAGGAAAGATCTATGGCGGCGTACGCGATTCGAAGGGCAAGCTGCTATTCCCGGGGGAACCCGTGGGGAGCGAGCCGGTGTGGGCGGAGAACCTGATCGGCCCGAGCAAGCTGGTGCTGCCGCGCGCGGAAAGCCAGATGAAGTTCGCCATCCTCGATCCGCCGCCCGGCCCCTCGTGGAGCTACACCATGTTCAATTTCGATACGGATCCGCCTCGGCTTGCGCGCGCGGCCTCGGAGCTGAACGCCCGGAATCCGGATCTTGCTCCGTTGAAGAAGCGCGGCGGCAAGATCGTGCAGTATTCGGGATGGGCCGACCAGCAGGTGAATCCGCTGCCCGGAATCGAATATTACGAGACTGTAAGCAAGCGCATGGGCGACGCGGCCACCCGCGAATTTTACCGGCTCTTCATGGTTCCCGGGATGTTCCATTGCAGCGGTGGACCCGGGTGCAATACGGCCGACTGGCTGGGGGCCGCGATGGACTGGGTGGAAAAGGGAACGGCTCCCGCTCAAATCACGGGCGCGCACGTCGAAGGCGGGAACACTACGCGCACGCGTCCGCTGTGCCCGCATCCGCAGGTTGCCCGATACAAGGGTACGGGGAGTATCGACGAGGCGGCGAATTTTGCGTGCGGCAGTGGGACATAGGCAGTAGACAGCGGCCGGGTAGCGGGAGGCGTTTGTGGAGCGGAAGATTCTCGCGGGCGACCTTCGGTAAACCTCGCCTCCCGCGAAGCCCGAGTTTGTTG
>SHUI01000038.1 GCA_009697455.1 Bryobacterales bacterium | reverse complement strand
GTGTCGTAGGGCGCCCAGCAGAAATAGCGGGACGGCACGAAGCGCGCGTAGCCGATCATGACCACCTGGAATAACAGGATGGAGCCGCCGATTGCCGCGCGCACGAACCTCATTCCGCCATTGTAGCCCCGTGGAATCGATTCTATGGCAGACCTCACCGCTGATCGGCAATTCGCAAGCCGATGGGACCGCGCCCGACGCAACTCTCGGCATTCGGATTAGCCGCGCCGGGGACTTGGGGCCCGTCGGGAAAAACTGTGGTGGCGGTGGGGCGGGCCACCGTTGTTGAATGCGCCGACCCCACCGGCGGCCAAGCCGCCCCTGCTTCGCACTATCCGAAATCTAGAACACGACCTTCAGGCCCATCTGCACCTGGCGCGGTGAGTTCTCCTGTCCGGTGACAACGCCGAACGTCGGCCCGCCGATCGTCGTGCCGGGAAGTCCGAAGATGGGCGTGTTCGTCAGGTTGAACGCTTCCGCCCGGAATTCGACGCGCACTCGCTCCAACGGCTGGAAGTTCTTAAACAGAGAGAAGTCCACGTTGTGCGCGGCTGACTGGCGAACCGTATTGACCGTCCGCCCGACGTTACCGAACGTGTACGGGGCGGGTTGGGCGAACGCCGCCGTATTGAACCATGCATCCACTGTCGGGTTTGTCAACTTGGGGCTGAGGCCTGTCGCATCCGGACGCTGGCTGCCGCCGAAGCAGAAACAAGTGTTGTTCGCGACGCCGAACGCAAACAGCGGAAGGCCCTGCGATAGCGTAATGATCCCGTTCGTCTGCCAATTACCGAGCAGTGCGTTCAACGGCTTATTCATGGTCGACGCCAGAGCCTTTCCACGGCCAAACGGCAGTTCGTAGGTGCTATTCAGTACCAGGCGATGAGGCTGATCGTATGAGGAAACAGCCTTCTCGCAAGCTCGGCAGTAATAGGAACGAATCTGGTTCGAACCGTTCCACTGGCCGTCGGAGGCGTCCGTGAACGTCTTCGAGAACGTGTAGGATGCGAGGAAGCTCAGCCCGAGAGAGAACCGCTTTTCAAAACGGGTCTGCAGGGCGTGATAGTTGGAGTTGGAATAGCCGCCGTTCACGGCCGCGACACCGCCATATTGTGGATAGGGGCGGAGCAGGTTGCCTCGTTGGATGGTGGCCGTGCCGAGGCCGAGGTTCGACGGAATTATCCCGAAGAACGGATTCGGCACTTGCTGCAGCAGCGCATCGCCCTGCGCGAGCAGCTTCGGATCGAGCTGGTTGTACTGATACGTCTGCGAAAGCCGTGTTCCTTTGTTCCCGGCGTAAGCGATTTCCCACACTGAGTTGCCCGGCAACGAGCGCTGGATTGTGAAATTCCACTGCTGGTTGTACATGGGCCGAAGCGCGGGCGCATAGGCTCCATTCAAGCCCTGACCCAGTGCCGCATTCGGACCCGCCTTGCTGCCCAAGGGTAACGAGAAGCCTGTCGGGAACGGGTTCGACCATGGGTTCGACGGGGTGATCCCGTCGCCGTCCTTCGACGAGATCCATGCTGTCGAGGAGGCAAACGCGCCACCCGTATATCCGGAACTCGCGGCGTACGCCGGGAGGCCGAAGAAGATTCCGTACCCCGACCGAATCACCGTCTTTTCATTCAGTTGGTACGCGATGCCGAACCGCGGGTTCCACTGCTTGCCGTCCACATTGCGCGCGCCGCGGCGGCCAAGCGTGCCGCCGGCGAACTCCGCGATGCCGCGGAGTTCCAATTTGAGCTGGTCCGCAAGCGGATTCTTCGCGAGCGGGTCGATCCCGGTAATACGGTTGTGCCGCTCCGTAACGCCGCCTTCAAAGTCCCAGCGGAAGCCCATGTTGATCGTGAGCTTGGAGTTCACCTTGAAGTCGTCCTGGACATAGAAAGCGAAGTAGCGGTTGTAGTTGGCTGGCCGGATCTGGTGCGTGACGCTGCCGCCGCCGTAGCCCACCAGGAAGGATGCAAAACCGACACCGCCGGTGCCTGTTGGCGTACGTGGGTCCGGCCCCTGCGTCTCGCCCCGGCTGAACGCAAACGTGCCGCTCGGCGTCCCGAGCTGTCCGTAATTCACGTAGTTGAAGCGCGCGTCGACGCCGTATTTCATCGAGTGCCGTCCTTGCACCCGCGACACCGTGCCGATCATCGAATGAGACGTGTCACCCATGAAGTAGATGTCGCCGCCGTTCGGTCCAAGCTGCGTATAGTCCTGGATTGTAATCGTGGGGAAGACCTGGTGGTCGGAAATGTTATCGATGTAGCTTGGCAGACCCAGGCTCGCGACCTTGAATCCCTTCGCGGCGTCGAATGTTGAACTCCAGGGGACCCGGTTCCCGGAGACTCGGCCCAAGCCGTAGCGGATGTTGATCACCGTGCTGGTGCCTCGGTTCTCCGTATAGTCGATGGCCGCGTTTTGCAGGCGCTGATTCATCGGGTCACAGCACCCCGGATCTGCGATGTTCTTCCAGTAATTGGGCTTCGAATAGATCGAATCCATGAACGTATACCGTCCGAACATGCGGCGGCGGTCCGAAAAATTGTGATCCACCTTGAACTCGAGGCGATCCTGCGGTTGCGGATAGGCGTCCTGTGTCACGAAGTTATTCTGCCGCGTAAATGGCAGGCCAGGAGCGTTCGGCAGCGGGTAGTAGCTGAGCGACTTGAGAGCGATCGGGCTGATCGCGTTGGTTGGGATCCGGTTACCCGGGTAGGGATCGCGCACGAAGCGGCCAGGCTGCGCGGGATTGGGGCGAGTGGTGAAAGGATCGAAAACCTGGCGCATTTGGCCCGTTGCCGTCAGGGTTTGCGTGAAATCGCCAACGCGCTCAAGCGCCGTCGGGACGGTATGCTGGGCGATGCCCGCACTGCGGATGCGTTGTCCCTCGTAGACCGCGAAGAAGAACGTCTTGTCCTTGCCTTTATAGAGTTTCGGCAGGGAAATCGGGCCTCCAGCGGAAGCGCCGAATTGATTGCGCTTGAAGCTCGCGAGCGGCCGCCCCGCGCGGTTCGTGAAAAAGTTGTTCGCGTCCAGCTTCGAATTGCGCAGGAATTCAAACAGACTGCCGTGCAGCGCATTCGTGCCGGACTTGGTCACCAGCGTCACCAACCCGCCGCCCGACCGTCCGAATTCCGCGGCAAATGCGTTCGTCTGAATTCGAAACTCCTGGATTCCCTCAACCGATGGAATAGCGCTCACTGCCGGAATGTTTGTGATGTTATGCGAAACCGTCGCCGTCACGCCATCGAGAATAATGTCCGAGGTCGACTCCTGGCCGCCGTTCACGATAAAACGATTCGCGGTGAAGCTGTCCGCGACACCGCTGGTTTGGCGAACGAAGAACACGCCAGGGACAAGGCCCGCGAGCGAGAAGATGTTACGGCCGTTAAGCGGCAGGTCGAGGATTCGCTTATTCTCCACCAACCCAGATAGCGTGGACGTGCCGGCCTCGATCAATTGTGCCTCGGCGGTGACCGAGACCGAATCGCTCAGCGAACCGACCTCGAGCGCGATGTTGACGGTGGCCCGCTCCTGCGTCGTGAGCGGGAGACGGTCGGTCGTGTGCTTCTTGAATCCGGCATGCTCAACCGCAATGCTGAACGTGCTGGGCTGGAGCTGCGACACGTTGTAGAAACCCGTGTCGTTCGACGTCGCGCGGAACGAAGTGTTGCGCTGGACGTCGGTGACCACGACGCTAGCTCCAGCGACGGCGGCTCCCGTGGCGTCCGTGACAAGACCCGAAATGGATCCGGTGAACGTTTGAGAGAACGCCGCGAAGACGGCGAAAATCGAGAGAGTAATTACTCGTAGCGAGCGCATAGTGTCAGTATTTATATCGAAATTCGCGGAACAATGCAAACGGAAGGCGGGAATCTTAGCGGGAATCTCGTGGCCGCCGGAAAACAAACGGCGGCTCACGAGCGTCGCCCGCTGCGTAATCAGGCGGGCATTTTCAACAAGCGACGAAGCGGCCGGTCCACGGGAACGTGGCCTCGTGACTGAAACGAAGCCGGCAACGTCGGAACGGCTGAATCAACAGCCGGCCACCTCGCGCGGTCTACTGTGATAACTCATCTTTTCTGGACCACCTCCTTTTTCAGTACTGAGATCATGGTAATTATGGTTCGCACGATTTGTCAATCGCTTATTGCCGCGCGCACTTCGCCTTTACCATCTGTCGACGATCAATGCCAAGCACGCCTGAAGAAATCTACCTGACGATTCGGGAGCGGATCAAGCCTCATTTCCCGGCCCTGGCCCGGTGCCGGTCTCGGAGGGAACTCGAGGCGCACCCCATCTATCGCTCGATCGAACCGCTGATTCGTGCTGTTCTCGCAGCTCCGGAAACGGCCGACTACCGCCTGGGAGCCGCCCCCGCGCGGCCGCGTTACAGGTTCCTTGCCTGGAACGTCGAACGAGGCACCGAGATCGAAGGGCAGATCCGGGCGTTCCGTGAGCATCCCTATCTCAGCAGTTGCGACGTGCTCCTTCTGACAGAAACCGATATTGGAATGGCCAGATCGGGGAACCACCACGTCGCGCAGACCCTGGCTCGCGAATTGGGCTTTGCTTACGTTTTCGTTCCCACGTATCTGAACCTGACGAAAGGTTCGGGAGCGGAGTTCGACCTCCCTGGAGAGAACGAAATCGGTCTGCATGGAGACGCCATACTTAGCCGTTACCCGATCCGCAATCCGCGTGGCATTCGGATGAGAAACAGCATGGACAAGATCGCCGGCCGTGAGCAACGCCTCGGATGTCCAACCGCGGTCGCCGCCGACATCGATTTTCCAGACTACGCGATCACCGCGGTATCGGTTCATCTCGACGCCCAGTCCTCGCAACGCCATCGCCGCGACCAGATGCGGGAAGTGCTCGATGCGCTCGACGCGATTGAAAAACCGCGACTGCCCGTAATCCTTGGGGGCGACTGGAACACGAGCACGTACAACTCGACCAGTGCTTTTCCGGCGATTGCCGGATTCTGGCTGCGGGTGTTCATGGGCGTCGATCACGTCATCCGGAATCACTATCTTCATCCGGAGAGGCTGTTCGAACGGGAGCTGTTCCAACTGCTGGAGTCGCGGGGGTTCGACTTCGGCAATTGTAACGTCGCCGGAGAATACACAGTCAGCTACGACGTCGAGAACTCCAGAACGAGGAAGAGCCTCGGGGACTGGGTGCCCAACTGGTGTTTTGCCTTCATTCGATGGGCGCTTAGGAACCATGGAGGAAAATGTCCCCTGAAGCTGGACTGGTTTGCGACTCGGGGCGCGCGGGTGAAGGCTCCGGTCGTAATCCACGACGTTAGGGAGGGGTTGCCAACACCGCTATCGGATCACGACGCCATAGGGATTGATGTGTTGCCCGGGGAGAGCGCAGCTTGCGACGCGAGAGGGTGAACACGAACAGACGCCGGAAATCGAGGTGGCTGCGATCCATCAGGTAGAAGGCGCCCTCATCGGAAACAGTCTCGTCGAGAATATTTACGTCGTGCACTCTTCCGCCGGTCATGCTGATGAATGAGGCGAGTGTCCCAACCGTTCCCCTTCCGGTCATATTTCAAGCTGCCCAATTCGAGGGTTCCCCTTCGGAGCGGACTTGGTGTATAGTGAGACCAAGTTGGAAGACGATCCGTTAGAATCGGCCTTCCGCGCGCGGGTCACGGTTTGCGATTTTGGACAAATTTCCGAAATAAGGGGTTACGATGCTTCGACGACTTGGAACTGCCTCGCTGGGCATTCTTTTTTTCATGGGCGTGTTGGCCTTTACAGGAGCCGTCGCGTTCGCACAAACGGGTCAGGGAATCCTGACCGGTTCCATAACCGATACGTCAGGGGCGATTATCGCGGGAGTCCAGGTAAAGGTAAGGAACCAGAACAACAACTTTGTTTACTCCGCGGTGAGCACTCAGGAAGGTATCTACCGGGTTCCGTACCTGAACGTCGGAACCTACGAGGTTACCTATCAGGCGCCGGGTTTCAAGACGATGACGCGACGGGACATTCCGATTCGGTCGCTCGAAACGCTGGGCCTGGACGTGAACATGGAAGTCGGCAATGTCGTCGAGACGGTGGAAGTCTCGGCCGGGGCCCAACTGCTCGAAACCGAAACGGCCTCGACGGGCCACCTGGTCACGGGTGTTGAATTGACAACGCTTCCGACGCCGCAAATGAAAGTCGAGAGCATGCTGTGGTACGTCTCCGGCGTCACGTCGCAGTCCGGCAACGGGCACGCCGCGGGGGGCCGCTCGCGGTCGTTCCAGTTCAACGCTGACGGAGTATCCGCCAACGTGCCCGGCGAAGGCACGGTCGCCACCGCGCGTCAGTTGACCACTGTCGAGCACGATATGCAGGAAGTCAAAATTCTCACGACCGCTTTGCCGGCCGAGTATGGCCATTCCGGCGGTGGAATCATGAACATCGCCTATAAGAGCGGCACGAATCAGTTCCACGGTCTGGCGGAAGAGCGCTATGTCAGCAAGCCGATGATCCATCGCTACTGGCAGGATCCCGTTGTGGTCAGCGGTGTGTTTGCATTCCACCTGATGTCAGCAAGCTTCAGCGGTCCGATCCGGCGCAACAAGACCTTTTTCCTCACCGGGTGGCAGCGTCACCATGAGAGATCGGGAAACAACCAGAACGCCGATGTGCCCAGCCCCGCGATGCTGAACGGCGACTTCAGCATTCCCGGGGCATCGGTCGTCCCGGATAGAATCTACGACCCCGCCTCGCTCGTTCAGTTGCCCAACGGCACCTACACCAGGACGCAATTCCCGGGCAATCAGATTCCGCGCAGCCGCTTCGATCCCGCAGCCGCGAAGTTTCTCGGCCTGAATCCCTTCCGCGGCCAGGCCAACCGCTTCAACCAGACGTTTTTCGACACCACAGGGCCTCGCCAGAACCTGAGCGTCGATACGAACAAGAATTCTTATCGCTCGGGCTTCGACGAAAAGATCGATCACTCCTTCAGCGACAAGCACAAGCTGTTCGGCCGCTACTCCAATGCCCGGCACCGCTCGATGAGCGGCACCTGGCAAATGCAGCTCGCCACTCGCGATCTCGACTACATTGCCGCGCCGATTCCGGTCGACTACCGCCAGGTAGTGGTCTCGGACTCCTACGTCGTTAGTCCGACGACCATCAACGAGGTGCGGTTGGGATGGAACCGGCGCAAGAGCACGCGGCTCCCGGCAAGCCTGGGACAGGATTGGGCATCTAAGTTCGGCATCCCCAATGTCGGCCCCGAGACGATGCCCATCTTCCAGACCTCGGGCGGCGGCCAGTTCTATTTCCGCTTCCCGGAAGGCGAAACCGTGGATGTCAATGAGAGCGCCAACTTCCAGAACAACTTCACCATGATTCGCGGCCGCCACACGTTCAAGACCGGCTACGAACTGCTGCGAACCAGAATCAATTCGCATCTGGAAGGGCGGCCGTCGGGGACCTATCAATTCGGCGGTACGGAGCTTCCGTTCACTCCCGGCACCGGCAATTCTTTCGCCTCGTTCCTTCTGGGCGGCGTGGTCCGGGCCGATTTCACCAAGGCCTTCGCCACGTGGTTGCCGAGATGGTGGAGCCACGCCCTCTACTTCCAGGACGATTGGAAGGTAACGAGCCATCTGACCCTCAACCTCGGCCTGCGCTGGCAGACCGAGAGCCCTTATTCGACCAAGTATGGCCAGCAGAGCCAGTTCGATCCATCCGGAACCGATCCGTTGACCGGGCGGCGCGGTGCTCTGCTGCACCCGGCCGGATCGCTACACAAACGCGACAACAATAACTTCCAGCCGCGACTCGGCGCAGCCTACAATTTCCGGCAGAGCTGGGTATTCCGTGCTGGATTCGCCCTCAACACACTGGATCAGTGGACCAACGGCCTGAGGGAGAACTTCGAAGAGTACCTCGCCACCGCTGTCATTCAGCCGCCGGTCGGAAACCCGGACATCGCGTTCAGGCTTTCGCAGGGACCGCCCGCGGTCAGATTCAACGTGCAGCCCGACGGGTCTGTGCCGTTTGTCGGAACCAACTTCACCGGACGCAACGCGTCCTACCGCGACCCTGCCATGCGCGCTCCTTACGTCGCGAACTGGAACCTGGGCGTTCAGCGGCAGTTCGGGAAACAATATTTGCTCGAGGTTAACTATCAAGGTTCGGCCGGAGTCGGCCTGTTGAACCGCTGGGACGTCAACGCCATCCCGCTGGATATTTCGAAAGATCCGGTTCAGTTGAACAACATCCGCAACGCGCCACAGAACTTCAAACCATACCCGCAGTTCGGCAACGTCATGCTCTACAGTAATTTCGGGCACAGCAGCTTCCATTCCGGCACCGTGAAAGTTGAGAAGAGGATGTCCGGCGGGCTCACCTTCACGTCGTTCTACACCTGGAGCAAATCGATGGACGAGGCGAGCGACGATGGCGGCGCCAGCGGCGTCACCTACTACAATCGCCGCCTCGAAAAAGCACGCTCCAATTACGATGTCGCGCACCGCTGGGTAACCTATGCGATCTACGACCTGCCTGTCGGCAAGGGGAAGAAGTTCCTGAATAGCGGCGGCATCGCGTCGAAGGTAATCGGCAACTGGCAGTTGTCGGCGATCCAGAGCGCCGAGACGGGCATCCCATTGACCTTCTCGCATAACGGACAGTTGCCGGGCAACGTGACCAACGTTTACCTGCCCGGTGCGATGCGTCCGGACATAGCTCCTGGCAAGACCTACAGCGACATCAAGCTCGAATGGGACCGCAAGGGCCCGTGCCGCCACATTGTCGCCTGTGCTCTGCCGTGGGCCAACATCAACGCATTCGCCGTACCGGCGTCCTATACTCCGGGGCAGGCGGGGCGAAACATCATCAATGCGCCCGGCCTGTTCTGGCACCAGTTTGCGTTGATGAAGACTATACCCTTCAAAGAACGCATCAAGGGCACGCTGCGGGTGGATTTCACGGCGCCCTTCAAGTATCCGTTCTTTTCCCAGCCGTCGACGGCGGTGAACTTCCGCAATCCGCAGACATTCGGAAAGATCACGAGCCAGCAGGGCGGATTCTCCGGCCTGGGCGCCGTAACCGAGACAATGGTTGTGTTCCGCGTGGAGTTCTGAGACTAGCGGAAAACAGGCAGTCATCGATCGCGCGGGGAGCCGGAAGTTCGAGGGCTTTCCGCGGGGACTTGGGGCCTCACGCGGGGCCGAAGCGGCTACGCTCCGGCTGGAACGGCTTACTCCACTTCAAAAGCGGTAGATGGCCGGGCAGCCTCGGTTGAGAAAGGCTTCGGCGCAACGCGACCCTCGGCGAACACCGCCAGGGCCCACGTGAAAAAACGCAGACACACGCTTCGCACGGCGGGCGGCCTGAGGGTGAAGCGGCTACGCTCCGGCGGTAACCGCTTCCTCCGCTTCATAGCGGCAGACGTCCCGGTAGTCGCAGTACCGGCACGGGGCCGTTGAGAAAGGCTTCGGCGCAACGCGGCCTTCGCGGATTTCCGCGGCTGCTGCCTCTACTTTCGAGGTCGCCTCGGTTAACCACTCTTGCGTAAGCGGAAGGTAACTTCCCTTCAACTCCGAGAGGCCGTCCGTCCAGCCGGTGTACAGCACGTTGTCGCGCGTGCCGCCCCTGACGCCGCAGTAGAGCATCGCCGCCACGTCGTGCCCCAGCCGTTCCGCCGCGATCGCGTAGAGCGGCCCTTGCAGCGAGTTATCGTTCTTCACGTACTTCTGCATTTGCAGGCTGTACTTATAGTCCACCACCAGCGACCGGCCGCTCGCGAGCCGGTCAACGCGGTCGATGCGCCCGCGCACCATCACGCCGCCGATTTGCTCTTCGAAGCTCACTTCCGTTTCGCTGGCGACGGCGTCCGGAAGCTTGTCGTCCGCCGCGATGCGGAGTAAATCCTGAAGCAGTTGCTGCCTCAAGGCTTCGCGCCGGTAGCCGGAGGGCACATGCTCTTTCTCGCACACCTCTTCGAAGATCCGGTCAAACAGCGGTTCGATTGGCGGCCGGGCGGGCGTCCACTCCGCCAGAACGCGATGCACGATCGTGCCCTGCACGCGGAAGTCGAGACGGTCCTCCGGACGCGGCGGCGCGGGCCGCAGTTTCAAGGTGTAGCTCCCAAAGAACTGAAACGGGCATTGCAGGAAGCTTTCAAGCCCGGTTGGTCTCATGACCTCGTGCTGCCCGGCCAGGACCTTCAACAGAGCCTCATCGCGAATGGCGCCGATGCCCGGCGGGCGCGGGTGAGGGCTGGCACGACGCGTCGAAACCGGCCGTGCGGCCACGCGCTCGACCGCGAACCGGTCGAGGAACAGCGATGGGAGATTGCGCTCGCCACGGGCGTCCATCTCCGGGTAGCTGAGCGTCAATTCCGAGGTGGCGCGCGTCACGGCGATATGGAAGAGCAGCGCTTCCTCTTCGTCCATTTCCGCCGGAGTCCGAACGGCGATGCCCCGCGCGTTCAGCGCCTGCCGTGCCCGGTCTCCGAAGAACGGGTCCGGCTGCGCATGCTTGGGAAACTGGCGCTCAAGAAGTCCGCACACGAAGACCACAGGCAATTCCCACTGCCGCGCTTCATGCGCGCTCATCACGTGCACGACGTTGCGCCGGTGGTCCGCCACACGCAACGGCGTGAGGCGCAGCACCGCCTTCGCGCGCCGCCAGAATTCCTCGAACCGCACATGTTCGCCGGGGAAGGATTCCGCCGCATCGTCCATCGCCGCTTCAAAGGCTCGCAACGCTTCAGCCTGGCCGCGGCTCACCGCGACTTCGTTCCAGGAAATTCCGTCCTGGGGGCGAGCGAGACGGGCGCGTGCGCTGAGCGCTCGGGTACGCGCGGCCCACTCTTTCGGTGAATGCGTTGTGTCAACCCGCAAGGCCTCGAGGTCCGCCAGAGAATCGAGCAAACGCAGGAGGTAGGCGCGCGATTCGCCGCCCTTTGTGACGATCTCGCGCAAGGCTTCGATTCCGCGCCCCGGCAATTGTTTGCGAATTTCGAAATCGAACCAGTCCATCGCGCCGCTCACGCCAAAGCCCGAAGCTTCCATTCGCATGGCCGCAAGCGTCCGTGCATGGTCCCACCCGCCGAGCATCGCGTCGACCGCGGCCGTGAGATACCGGACCGCGCCGTGATCGCTGAGCGGGGAGGAAAAGTAAAAGCGCGCGGGAATTCCGAAGCGTTCGAAAGTGGCGGCGAGCAGCGGCGCGTAGGTGTCGGGATTGCGAAGGATCACGCCGATTTCCCGGAATTCGCGGCCGGCCTCGACGTCCTCCTGAATGCGGCGAGCGATCTCGTCCGCCTCGCGCTCGATGACGGGCGCGGTGACCAACTCCGTGCGCACGCCCGGATTTCCGGATTCGCCCGAAGGCGGCGTCTCCGTGACATCCGCATGCTTGCGAAGCGCGTCGATCAATTCGCGCTCCGGCGCGTTGATGCGGTAGAAACCTTCGAGCCAGACCGACTTCACCGCGCCCGTGCCGGACCGGCGGATCGCCGCGGCCGCCCGCCGCAACCGCGTGGCGCGCATGCCCACGCCACGGGCGATCAACTCAATTTCGACCTCGCGGTAGACGGCGGCGAAGGCCGCCCCAAGCGGGACCGGAGCCCCGGTTTCGGCCACGAATTCCGCAAGAGCCGGCGGGTCGCATCCGGCCGCGGAGAGCTCCTCTATCATCCTCGCGAGCGCCACTCCGAATCCCGGAAGGTGGGCGACGCGCGCGAACTCCGGCCGTTTCAAGCGCCGCACGGCTTCGTCGACGAGCAGGTAGAGGAGCGGGCCTGAGATTTGCGGCAGTCCCACAATCCACGGCTCGATGAATTTCGAAAGCGTGGCGACCACGCCGGGGCGCAGCAGAAAGCCCTCGCGCGCAATGAGGTTGCGCACGTGCTCGGCCATGGTGGCGGTCGGGACGATCAGCCGGAAGCTCGCATCGCCGCGCGCGAGAGCGCCTCGAAGCTGCTCCAAGCCGCCGCCCAGTAGTTTCATTTAGGTGGGGCAGGCCATCGCATTTTGTGGCCTGCCATGTGTCCGGAAGAAGACAGACGACAGAAAACGATCGCCTGCGCCACTGCACCATTTCGCATGGCGGCCCTAAGGGCGCACGCCCTTCGACTTCCACGCGCGCAACTGCTCGAAACCCTTTCCGATTTCCTGCGGCGAGATGGCGCAATGGCCGTCGCGCTTCACGTATTGCTGTACGAACATGGATGCGCCGCCGCCCAACTCCGCAATCGTCTGGTATTGACCGGGCACCCACGGCGGAACCAGCGGATCGTAGGTCGTGTGGATGGCCAGCATGGGGCGCGTCAGCTTCCCGGTGGGCGTGTACCAGGTCCGCAAGTACTCGGCCGCGCGAGCGTCGGACGCGTACCGTTTCACGCCGTCGTTGACCGCGTTGTCGTCCGGCGTGCCGTCGTAGATCGTGTTGCGGTTGTCGAACGGATTGCCGCCGCCGCGCTGCTGGAGGTCTTTCAGGATGTAGGTGAAGAATACGATGGTCGCCGCGGCTTCCTTGTTCGTCTTGATGTTGGTGTAGCGGCGGAACGCGGCGGCGGCGTCCGGCTTGTCGTTGAGCAGTTTTTCGATGCGCGAATTCAGCGCGGGCGACGTGGCGTAATCGGCCGGGACCTTTTCGGGCGACGGCAGCGCGCCGGGAAAGTAGTAGGCGAAGACTACGGCCATATCGAAGACGCGGCGGGCCATGAACCACGCTGCCGGCGCGAGCGGTCCACAGAGCGGGAGGCCGCCATCGTAGGAGTTGGGGAAACGCTCGAGGATCGTCATGGTGAGGAAGCCGCCCATGGAGTGGCCGGTGACGTACGTCTCTTTCGGCGCGCCGTACTTGCGGGTGAAATAGCGCCGGAGCGCTTCGGTATCGTTGACGGCCTCCTGAATAGCCCAGCCGCCGGCCGAATAGCCGGATTGCGCCACGGCGTAGCCCGGCAGGGCGGCGAGAATCGGATTTGGCTTTGCGGTGTCGAAGGCGCCCGCCGACGGGCTGTAGCCGTGGCAATACATGAGGAGCACGCCGTTCCAGTTTTCGGGCACGTCGATGCGGAAGTTCGCGCCGTTGATTTCACCGGTTTCGATCTTCGGCTGGGCGGAGCCGCGGGCCGCGACCGTGGCCAAAGCAAGAAGGAGCAGGACGATTCGTTTCATGAGAACTTATTGTACCGGTTGCGCGACCGAATAGAGGTAATCGCGGAGCTTGAGATAGCTCTCGCCGGAGGGCATGCGCGGGGCTTTGCACCAGGCTTCGGGGGTGGGCGCGCCGAGGCGGGTGACGATCTCTCGGACGAGCGTCTCGCGGCCGAGGCGGGGTTCGAGGGAGCGGGCCATGGCGGCGTCCTGGCGGTAGTTGCGCTCGCTTGTTCCGGTTCGCGCCACGGCGGATTCGGGTTTGCCGCAGAGATAGCCGGACCACGATTCGCCGCGCTTTTCCGGCACACGGGCGTCTTGCACGCGGACTTCGAGCGGATAGATGATCCAGCGGTCGTCGAACCACATTTGTGCTTCGAGGCGGGTGCGGGCGACGGACGCGTCGGCGGGCGTCCAGACGTCCAAAGTGAGGACAGGCTCGGTGAGATCGTCGGCGCATGGGAAGGGCAGGGGCTTGTTGTCGGGGCCGTAGACGGTAACTTTGAAGACGTCGTCGGGGTTTGCCGCGATGCAGAGGTTATATTTCGTCGCGCCTTTGGGGATGACGCGGAATGTGGTGAAGGCGTTGCGGGCGACGGCGGGCGAGATGACTTCGCGGGCGGAGGTGAGGGTGGGCGTCCAGAATTCGGAGCGGATTTCGACGGTTTGGGCGGAGGCGTGGAGGGCGAGGAGGGAGAGGAGGGAGAGGACGGCGCTGGGGCGCATTGGATGATTTTAGCGTGGGGATAGCAGTCGGTCCCGCCATCGGCGCACGCTCATTACGTCGAAGCGCTCGCCTTCGAAGAGGATTTGCTTGACTGCCTTCTTGCCGCCATCGCTCGCGCGGTTGAGCCATTCGCGGACTTCCATCCAGCGGACTTCGCCGTCCGAGTTGCGGATTACCAGCATCACCGGGAACGCCTGTGACATCCAGTAGCGGGCGTGGCGCACTTTCTTGATTGTGAAGATTTCCGCGCCGTCTTCCTTTCGCTTGCGCAGGTACGAGTCGCCGGACTTGAGTTGGAGATAGAGTTTTCTCCCGGTAGCCTCGCCATCGTCGTCCTTGAACTCGATCTGCATGTCAATGCCGTGGTCGCTGACGTTGAACTCCTGAGAGATCTGCCCGGCCAGCGCGACAGTGGAAATCACCTCGCCGACAAGTGCGCGCTCTTTGCTCTCGTTGTCGAGCACTATCGCCGATTGCTCCTGCAGTTTTCGTACCCGTTGATGAGCCTCCGGGCTGGCAAAGATTTGCTCCAGTTCGTCCCACAGCGGTGCACGCTTCTCACAGTTCACGCAGAGGATGGTCGGTTTGCCGGGGGACTTGGAATCAAGCCACGCCTCGAGGCGTTGCATGGCCACTTCCCGATTGCCTACCGGTGTTCCGCAGTGAGGGCACACGTAGTGCCGTAGCCGCACAACATCTCGCGTTTTTTGGTGCAGGTGCTCGTGCACGAACCGGATAAAGATGATCTTCTCCCCCATCGGAATGGCCGGATCGAAATACACCTCCAACTCGCCCGCGCCTTCCGCGCGCCGGGTCAGCTTGACGCCGAGTTGCTTCCCCGTGAGCGTCTTGAAATCGGCTGCGTAGCGCCAGAGTTGGTCGTGGTCGAATGATTCCGTATGGTGCAGCCGGACCACCAATGTGGCGTAGATGTCGTCGAGGAACCCGTTGAAGCGGTAGCTTACGAGCACGGCCGGATGCCCCACCAACTCAGGACGCTCGCGCCGGTAATAGCTGGGGAAAATCAGCAGCGTCCCAGCGGTGGTGTGCTCACGAAGGCACAACCCACGCCCGACCAGAGTCTGGTGCATCGCGAGCAGCACGAAGCGTTCTTCCTCGGCGGGGAGCCGCTCGATCGAAGAGTGATACATCAGATCGCCGTTCAACACCCGCTCCTCTGGGAGACAGCCGCGCTCGTGCTCGTCGGCGCGCAGAGTCTGAATCACCGCCTGGGCGTAGGCGTTAATCCGTTCCGGCTGGAGCAGCACCCAACTACCGAATTCCAGCTCCCACACCACGCCGGGACCGGCGAGAAGCCCCACAACCGCTTTCAATTCCTCGTCCTTGAAAACACCGTCCTCGCCTTCGCCGGCTAGACGCAGGCGCAGGGCGTCACGAAGTTCGTTAAACCGCATCAGCACGCGGGCCTCGTCCTTAAGCCGGACAATCCCCTCCTTCAGCCGTTTGAAGAGCAGGGGCGAAGATCGCCAGACAATGTTCTCCCAATCGATGCCCGCGAGGATGGCCTGTTTCAATTCCTCGCAATCCGTCCCCGTTTTCGCGCTGGTTTCGAACAAACGGTTGCGGAAGTCGCGTTCCTTCGCGAACCGCTCCACTTCGCTCCGGCTCACGCGCAGGCCGCCGAGATCCACACGACCTGCTGCCAGCAGCTTTATGAACGGCCTACGCGAGGCGCGCGTGAGGTCACGGTCCCATTGGCCCAGCGTCTCGAAAAGGCCCTCTTTCTGACCATCGAATACCAGTACGGCCAATGCGGTGTCTTCCATATAAAGTTGGTGGATCAGACGCTGGTCCGCCTGCCCGCCGAAATCCCAAAGCCAGATCTCGCGCTCCACGCCGCCGGCGGAGTCCAAGGGCAGCTTCCAATGCGTCGCCCATGCACCGATGGTCGAGTCGCTGGCTTTCCAATCGTTCAACGCCAGCCGCATGGAAAGCCCGGTCTTGCCCGCGCTCTGATCGCCGACCAGAAGGACTTTTGCGTTGGTGTACTGGACTTGGGCCTCGCCTGTCTCCGATTCCGCCGGTGCATCCCAAACGCGCACCACGCCGTTTACGGCCCCGGAGAGAGCGTGGCGGCCATCGGGGCTAAATGCTACGCTCCTGACGCGGGCGGAGTGGCCTTCGAGCACGCGCAGCGAGCGTCCGGTTTCCACGTCCCAGAGCCGCACGGTTTTGTCCTCGGAGCCGGAGAGAGCGCGGCGGCTATCGGGGCTAAAGGCCACGCTCCAGACGCGGGCGGAGTGGCCTTCGAGCACGCGCAGCGAGCGTCCGGTTTCCACGTCCCAGAGCCGCACGGTTTTGTCCGCGGAGCCGGAGAGAGCGCGGAGGCTATCGGGGCTAAAGGCCACGCTGTTGACGCCACCGGAGTGACCTTCGAGCACGCGCAGGGAGCGTCCGGTTTCCACGTCCCAGAGCCGCACGGTGTTGTCATCGGAGCCGGAGAGAGCGCGGCGGCCATCGGCGCTGAAGACGACGGAACGGACCGAATTCGTATGGCCGAGGGAAAGAATCTTCTCTTGCAGCCGCTCGCGCGCCGCCGCCTGTTCCGGGGTGGGTTCGGTTCGCGGTTGCCGGCATGCTTCGAGGAGCTTCACATATTCGCGATCACCTGCATCCGCGCGCCAGTCGATGTAGAGATACGGCTCCAGCCAGTCCTTGGCTGAAGCGTCATCCAGCCGCAGGGGAAGGAACCGGCGCTCCTTGTTCAGCGGGTCGCGAAACCGGAGCGAGTGGTCCTCCAACCGCGCCCATTCCGAGCCGAACGCGTTCGCCGACATGCAGAGCAAGAGCACGCGGGAGTGCTCAAGTCCCTCCTCGATCTTCGCCGGGATGCTGTCGCCCGGGCGGATCTCCCATTCGTCGAACCAGACACGGAAGCCGTCCGCCCGCAGCCGTTCGGCGAGGCTGCGTACGACAACCTTATCCTTGGAACTGTGGTTGAGGAAGACGTCGAAGGAGAAGTGCTCACCCATGGTTGTGGCGAAGCTGCCCTTGGAGGATATCACAGGCCGGTGACGCCATTTCTCGGCTACCCCTGTGGTTTTCCACGCGCACCGTGGGGGAAGAAAACGGTTGGTGGGGCGTTTTCGCGCACTATGAGGAGAACTGGGTCAGTTAGGAGTGGCCGCGCTTCGCACGGCAGGCAGGCGGAAACGCCTGGGCCACAAAGCCTGCCAAATGGAGAATTGGCGCGGGCATTGCGTGGCACCGCGCGTGCTTGGAACTTTCGTGCAGGAGGTTATCCCATGACGATGCTCCGAAGAATCGAGAACTACCTCGGCGATCACCACATGAGTTACGTCCACACCGTGCATCGGAATGCATTGACGGCACGGGACGTGGCCCACAACGAGCACCTTTCCGAACACAAGGTCGCGAAGACCGTTGTGTTTCACGGCGACAACCGTTACGCATTGCGGTATTACCCGCCCGTTCCCTGGTGGACCTTCAGGAACTGCGCGTCCTTCTCAGCCTCACCCACGTGCGCCTCGCCACCGAGGCGGAACTGGCGCGGCTTTTTCCCGAGAGCGAACTGGGCGCGATGCCGCCTTTCGGCAATCTCTTCGGACTGCCCGTCTACCTCGACAGCAGCCTGTGCAACGAAGACATGATCGCCTTCTCCGCCGGCACGCATCGCGACGCCATCCACATCCGCCTGAGGGACTTCGAGCGGCTGGAACGTCCGGTCGTGGTTCCGTTCGCGTTATAGGCGAGCGGTTCAGAATATGAACTTCAGGCCCGCCTGCATGATGCGCGGATCCCGTGCGCTGTTCAGCCAGCCGAATTGAGCGGAAGACCAGTTTGAATTCGGCGCGAAGAAATTCGCCCTGTTAAACAGGTTGAAAATCTCCCACCGGAATTCGAAGCGCCTGTGCTCGCCGACGTTGAAGTCCTTGAAGGCCGAGAAATCGACGTTTGCCATGCCCGGCGCGGAAAGAATGTTGCGGCCGGTGTTGCCGTGGCTGCCGAGAGCCGGTAGCGAAAACTGCGCCCGATCCAGGTACCCGAACACTTTCTGCGCCCGAGCCTTGCCGTTGAAATCCGTCGCCTTGGAGACGGAATCGGCGCGCGTCCCGCCGCCTGAAACGGAGCGGTCCTGCCCGGCCCCGACGCTGAACGGCTGGCCCGTCTGCAACGTCACGATGCCGTTCACCTGCCAACCGCCGAGCACCATGCGCTCCACGCCTTTTTTCCTCGAAAAGAACGGCAACTCGTAAATAAACGACGTCACGAAGCGGTGCCGGATATCGAAATCGCTGCGCCCCTTGTCCGACTTCCAATCGAACGGGTTGTTTGCGCCGGTGTCGCTCGAAGCCAAGTCGATGAATTTCGACCAGGTGTAGGAACCGAGCACGGAATAACCCTTCGAGAAGCGCTTCTTCCAGCTCAGTTGGAGCGAATGATACGTCGAATTCGCGGTTGGCTGGATGTTGTTAATGTTGGCGAAAGGCTGGTAGATCCGGCGCGAGTCGAGGTTGCCCGGCGTCGATTGGCCCGGGATGAACACGCCCGGGTTGATGTTCTGCCCAACCCAGAAATGCGTTCCCTTGCTCGCGACATAAGCTGCCGTAAGCACCATTTCATGGGCAACCTCGCGCTGGACGCTGAGATTCCACTGCTGCATGTAGCCGGTGGTGAAGTTCGGATCGACGGAGTTCGCCACCACTTGCGGAACAAACGCAGTGGTCTTGCGGCTTTCCTTCGTCGCCGAACCGTACGCGACAAGCCGGCTGGGGATGGTGGGGGCGTTGCGGTAGGGGTCCGTCAGGCTGAAAGGATCGAATGTCGTGATCCCGAGTGAAAACGGCTGTGTTGTGGAATAACCGTTCACACCGACGATACGGAGCGTATCGTAAAAGACGCCATAGCCGCCGCGAACGCTGGTCTTGCCGTCGCCAAACGGATCATAGGCAAAGCCGAAACGAGGAGAAAATTTCTTGAAGCCGTGACCAACAATGCCCCGCGAGATGCCGGAATCGCCGGGAAACACGAGTCCGCGCGGAGCGAGGGGCAGCACGGTCGATTACTGGCCAGGACGGATCGCCGACAATTCGTCGCGCTCTTCAACCACCGGGAAGAATGGCTCCCACCGGATGCCGAGGTTCAGCGTCAACTTGCGGCTGATCTTCCAATCGTCCTGAAAATAGACGAACGGCGTCCACTTGTGCGGATTGCTGCGCAGCGGGCTGTTCTGGAAGACGGAGCGGGGCACGCCCAGGAAAAAGTCGGCATAGCCGTAAGCGGCGCCGCTTCGCAAGCCGTCGAAAACGAACGTTGGCGAAACCTGGAAAAATTCACGGCCGTTCCGTCGCACTTTGGCCACATCGGCGCCCAGCGTCATCAGGTGGTTACCTTTGGTAATGCTGAGGTTGTCCACAACCTGGTAATTCTGCATGTAGCTGAAGAACGCGGTGGACACGCGGACGCCAAATCCGTTTGCGATCTGTACCTGCCAATCCGGCGGAACGCTGGATGGTGCGAGATAGGGGCAGGAGACGCAGCCGAGCGCGTCCCAATTGGACACCTTGGTGGCCAACGGGCCGCGGATGAAGGTGTTCCGGTTGAGCGTGAAGGTGAAGTTGTTCACCACGTTCGGGCTGAACAGATGGGTGTCGTTGAAGGTTCCGTTGTGCGTGGTCCAGTTGAATTCGGAGTTGAACGATTCGAGCGCTTCGTTCTGCAGGCGGCGGTTATCGTCGAAGAACCAGCGGAGGCTTGCCTTGTTCCTGGTACCGAAGGAATGGTCGATCTTCATGGTGAACTGGTCGTCCACAAGCGGCACCGAGAGGTTGTAGCTATAGAAATTGCCGGGCAGGTTCGCCGTGGGGAAGAAGGCTTGGCTGAACTTCTGCGCCGTCGGATCGAGGCGGGTGGCGGGAATGATGTTGCCAGGAAATGGAACGCCCTGCGGCGTTGCCGCGGTAACCGTTGCCGGATCTGCCACGGCGCGTCCCGCGGGCAGCACGGTAGCGGAGAAATTCCCCTGCCTTTCGAGCGGACTTGGCAGACGAATGTCGCTGCGAGTGGTGCCGTTGCGCTCACGGTTGGCTTCGTAGGAAAAGAAGAAGAACGTCCGGTCTTTGCCGCTGTATTTCGGCAACAGTACCGGTCCGCCCACGGTTCCGCCAAACTGGTTCTTTTTGAGCGGCGGCTTTCCGACGGAGAAGAAATTGCGGGTGTTCAACTTGTCGTTACGGAGGAATTCGTACAGAGTCCCGTGCAGGTTGTTGGTGCCGGATTTGGTGACCATGTTGACCACGACGCCGGCGTTGCGGCCCTGCACCGCGCTGTAGCTGTTCTGCAGGATGCTGAATTCCTGTAGCGCGTCGGGATTGGGGAACGCCGTCGCCAGGTTGTTATACGTATCCATGTTGATGCCCCCATCCAGAAAAAAACTGGAGGCGTTGGGACGCGCGCCGTTTACCGAAAAACTCATGTCGGTATTGAGGGCGATCAGGGAGGCCGCCTGGAATGGACGGGTCTGCACCGCGCCCGCCAGCAGGTTCTGCAGCTGGAGCGAGCGGCGGCCGTTCAGCGGAAGATCCACCATGCGCTTAGGGTCCACCACTTCCTTGACGGTCGAACTGAACGTGTCCACGCTTGTGATGTCGCCCTGCACCGAAACCGCTTCCCGAACCTCGCCCACTTGCAGCGTGATATCGACGCGGGCTCGCTGGTTGACTTCGAGAACGATGCCTTCGCGGACAAATCCGCGGAACCCCTGCTGCTCACAAGAAACCGAATAGCTTCCCGGCGCGAGGCCCGGAAACACGTAGTTGCCGTCGCCGTTCGAAATGACGGTAGAGGCTACTTTGGTGTCGGTCTTGACAGCTCGAACGGTGGTCCCGGCGAGCACAGCTCCGGATCCATCGGTAACGGTGCCAAAAATAAGCGCGCTGGTGGTCTGGGACCAGGCGCAGGCGGCGCTCAGCAAGAAAGTTACGAGAATGTGTTTCATCTTGGATTAACCCCTCGTTGCGAAAATGTCCCGTCGAAACTATTTGCCAGTATACCCCAGAGCAGGTTGCGAGGAGCTGCGGCGGAGAGTGGTTCCGCTCACGTTCTATTTTCGGCGGCCGATTACGCGCCGGGCAGCTCCGATTACCTACCGCTCAATGGCCGCGGAGCAGAGTGCCAGGAAAGTATTGATCTCGGCCGCGACGTCGCCACCGCCGTTCGTCCGCTGATACATGATTACGCCCAGCATGTCTTTCGCCGGGTCCACCCAGCCGTAGGTGCGATAGGCCCCGCCGTGGCTGTACGTCCCGATCGAGTTGTAACGGAACGTTCCCGCCGCTTCCCGCACCACAGCCCAGCCGAGTCCATAGCCCATTCCCGGCGCAAAACCCGTCTTCAGATCGCCGGTATGGACCGTGGTCATCAGAGTGACCGCCGCGGGCGAGAGGACCTGCCGGCCATCGAGCGATCCTCCGTTCAGCATCATCTGATAGAAACGCGCCATGTCGGCGGCCGTGCTGTAGAGGCCGCCTTCGGGCATCGGCGATTTGGCTCCCCGGCGGAAGCGAATCGCATCGTCCTGCCGAACGAGCTTACCGTTATCGTCCGTGTAGACCGCCGAGAGGCGGCTTTCTTTATCGCCCGGGAGAAAGAAGGACGTATCCTTCATTTTTAATGGCGTCAAGATTCTCTCGTCGATGAACTGCTCAAAAGGCTTTCCCGCAACCACCTCGATAATTCGTCCGAGCGTCGCGATGCCCATGTTGCTGTAACTCCATTTCGAGCCAGGCTCGAATGTAGGCATCCGCGCGGCTGCCACCACTTCGGCGAGCGTGTGCGCCACCTTGTCGAAACCGTCGGGCGGAGCGGCGGGCAGTCCCGAGGTGTGGGTCATCAGATCCTTGATTGTGATCGGCCTGGAGAGCTGCTTCCCCTTGAATTCAGGCAGGTACCTTTCGACAGGATCGATAAGGGCGACTCTGCCTTCGTCGAGCAGGATCATGATCCCGGCGCAAGTGACCGGCTTCGTCATGGACATGATTTGGAAGATCGTGTCCGTGCGCATCGGTGTTCTGGTCTCGCGGTCCTGATAACCAACCGCTTCCAGGCTCGCGATGTGTCCGTGGCGTGCCACGAGCGTCACGAAGCCGGCGGCTTTTCCCTGGTCCACATATTCCCGCATTCGCGCCGGAATCCGTGCCAGAGCGTCCAGGCGCATGCCGGCGCGTGACGGATCGTACGCCAGAGCGGCAAAAGAAAACGCGAGGAGGAAAACAATGCGGATCATACGACGGGTCTGCCGAAAGCCATGACGAAATACTTCGCGCGTGTCGTCCCCACGTTGCGCCAGCCGTGCTCCTCGTTCGAGGCGGCGTAGATGACGGAGCCGGGGCCGAGCGTCGATTTCTTGCCTGAAATGGTGACTTCGAGCGTCCCTTCGCGGATCATGACCATTTCTTCGTGCTCGTGATGGTGAGGCGGATGCGGCGCGCCGCCAGCCGGCAGATCGGTTTCGTGCATGTCGAAGGGGAAGCCGGAATGGGCAATGCCTTGAATCATGGCCCGGGAGAAGTTCGCTCCGTTCGTCCTGACGGGGAAGTCTTCGTACTTCAACATCTTCGACGGCAAGACCGCCTTCTGGGCGTCGGCGGCCGCGGTCGCGGCAACTGCTCCGATAAACACGTTTAGGTCGCGTCGTGAATAGCTCATCTGGTTTCTCCCGAGTGTCGATCGCAATGCCGTGAACCCAATACGTTATCATGCGGCGGCGGTTTGCTAAAATACCGGTTTGGTCCGCTTCTCCGGTTTCGTGTTGATCGCGTCGCTACTTGCGCGTCCGTGTCTCGCGGAACTGGGTCAGCTCGACGCCAGCCCCACCTTGTTCACCGTGCTCGCGGCGCTCAACGCCGCCGGGTACGACGCGGAACTGAGCTCCCCGGCGAATCATCCGCTTCGCCAGATGTTGCGCCAGCACATTGCGTTGAAGAACATCCCGGTATTGCCCGAACTGAAGAAATTCATAGGGCTGCACCGCCAGAAAAACGACACGGCCGAGCTTAGCCAGTACATCTCTTTTGGGCTGTCGGTCGCAGGCCCTCCCGATTTCGAATACCTCACCCGGACGGTGGACCGCCCGCCCGATATTCTTCCGCTCGATGGATTCGGCGAATTGCTCGCACAGTTCCACCACGAGGCGGATATCGACGATCTGTGGGTGAAAGCGCAGCCTGCGATCAACGCGCAAATCGCCCGTTACCATCAGGGCGTCACCGATGCCGTATTCAACGTGAATGTTTACCTGCGGAACGATACCCGGGGTTTCCTGGGACGCCGCTTCCAGATTTTTCTGGACCTTCTGGGCGCCCCGAACCAGATTCAGACGCGCAGCTATGGCGCGGACTACTTCGTGGTTTTGACGCCCTCGCCCGAGCCTCAGATCGACGATGTGCGCCACGGCTACCTCCACTACCTTCTCGATCCGCTTTCCACGAAGTATTCCGACAACGTGATGAAGAAGAAGTCGCTCATCGATTACGCGATGGGCGCTCCCGCGCTCGCTGAGCATTATAAGGAAGACTATCTTCTCCTCGTCACCGAATGCCTCATCAAGGCCGTGGAGGCCAAGCTTTCGAAGAAGCCCGCCGCCGTCGAACAGGCGCTCGCGGAAGGCTTCATCCTCACGCCCTACTTCTACGAACAGCTACCGGCGTTCCTGAAGCAGGAACAGTCGATGCGGATGCATTATCCCGAATTCATCGACGGGATCGACCTCAAGAAGGAAAGTCAGCGCCTGGACCAGGTGAAGTTCGCCGCGGCCACGCGTGTCCGAAGAGCTAAAGCGCCGGCCGCGGTGGAGGATCCCCGTCCGCCAGAACTGACGGGGGCGGCGAAGGATCTGGACGAGGCCGAGAAGTTGTATCTCGCACGCGACGTGAAGCGGGCGCGCGAGGCCTATCTCAAAATCCTCCAAAGTCAGGGCGAACGGCCGGATCACGCAAAGGCTTATTATGGTCTGGCACGGATTGCGATCCTTCAAAAGGACCCGGCCCTGTCGGAAAAGCTGTTTCAGAAAGTTCTCGAGTATCAACCCGATCCGCAGACCAAGGCATGGTCGCTCGTATACATGGGCCGCCTGTCCGACGCTTCCGGAGAAGGGGCGCAGGCAATAGCGTTTTTTAAGGAGGCCCTCACCGTTCAGGGCGCGTCAGAGGGCGCGCGCAAGGCAGCGGAAAAGGCCATCGAAACAACTCTGAAGAGATGAATAAAAAGGAGCAGTTATGAAGCGACAAATTCTTAGCGGTATTCTCGCGCTTGCCGCCGGCGCCTCTTTCCTGATGGCTCAGAAGCAGCCCCAACCGAAGTCGCAAAAGGAGGTCGAGGCCATCCAGGCGATGTTCAATGCGCAGGATGCGGACTCGCGAATCAAAGCGGCTGACGATCTGATCAAGAAGTTCGCGGACACGGAATTCAAGGCGATCGCACTCCAGTTCGCGGCGGCGTCATATCAGCAGAAGAACGACTTCGAGAAGATGGTGACCTACGCCGAAATGACTCTCGAAGCCGATCCGAAGAACTACATGTCGATGCTGATGCTCGCTTCGGGTATCGCGCAGCGAACCCGCGAGCACGATTTGGATCGCGAAGAGAAACTGGCCCGGTCGGAGAAGTTTGCGAATTCGGCGATGGAGGTTCTCAAGAGCGCTCCAAAGCCGAATCCGCAGATTACCGACGAGCAGTGGGCGGGAGCGGTGAAGGATTTCGTCTCGCAGGCCCATGAAGCACTGGGTTTAGGAGCGATGGCGCGCAAGAAGTACGACGTCGCCGTGACGGAATTCAAAGCTGCCGTCGAGGGCGCGGCGGCAGCCGATCCGGCAGCCGTGGTCCGCCTGGCACAGGCGTACAATCTATCGGGCAAACCGGACGACGCGTTGGCCGCGGTCGAGAAGATCAACGCGATGCCGGATGTTCGTCCCTCGATCAAGCAGTTCGCGCAGGCGGAGCGCGTGCGGGC
>SHUI01000037.1 GCA_009697455.1 Bryobacterales bacterium | reverse complement strand
CTAGCATCTCTTAGCGGAGTAGGAACTGAAGATTTCGAAAGCTTTGCGACTTTCACAGGGAGTCCGTTGGGTCTGACATTTCCAGGGTCTGTCGGCTCGATTACTGCGACCTTGAGTGGTAGCGGGGTCATCGCGACGGTGCCGACTGGAACCAACGGCGCCGGCAGGTACCCTACGAGCGGCGACAATTTTTGGAACACATCCACCAGTCTCGTGGTTACGCTTAGCGCACCGGTAGCCGCATTTGGCTTCTACGGTGTTGACATAGGCGACTTCAACGGTCAAGTGACGGTGACCACGGACAGCACGTTCTACAACGTGGGCAACACGCTAAACGGCTTGGGTGGAGCGGTCCTGTTCTGGGGTGTTATCGATACCGCTAACCCGTTTTCAACGATTACGTTTGGAAATACGAACTCGGGAACCGACGTTTTCGGGTTCGACCAAATGACCGTTGGCGACGTCCAGCAGGTGGTAGCCCCCTTCCCTGAGCCTAGCACGTGGACTCTGCTCGGTTCCGCGCTCGCTGGAATTTGCTTCCTGCGCCGCCGGATGAGCTGAACCAATACTTCTCAACAGTTATAGCATTACGCCTCTCGATCCCTCCTCTCTCCCCTCACATCCCCGGAAGAACAATATGCTTCGCTCGCATCGGAGTATGGCGGTTCGGCGAATTGTCGTAAAGTCTTCGGGGAATATGCCGATGAGATAGACATGGAGCAGCGCCGAGAGCCAAGAGTCAAGGTTGATCGAGAGGTAAAGATCACTATGATCGGGGCGCCGGGAGGTGAATATCCCGGACGCCTGGCCAACTTCTCGGGTCGAGGAGCGGGCCTGTTGTTGGGCAAGAGCCTCTCGCCCGGCACACTGGTCAAGGTCGAATGGGACCAGACCCTGGTCCTGGGCGAAGTCTCTTTCTGCCGGAGATCGGGCGAAGAGTACTACGTTGGGCTTCAGCTAAAGCACGCCCTCTACCATACGGATGAATTGGCGGCGCTGGCGCGACGGCTCAGTGGCGAAGACGCCTCCGCACGGCGGTCAACACCTTCATTGGCCGGGCCAACCCGCTGGTAGGATCGAAAATTGGACAGAATGGACGCCCTGCGGGACATGCGGACTTCGACCGCGTTATCCTGAGACACGACCCCTATGTCCCAGAAAGTTGCGATTTTCGGAAGTTCCGGCCAGCTAGGCGTGGAGTTATGCAGCGAATTGGCATCCCGCGGATACCTTGTTGCAGGTTTTGAACGCGCTCGAATTGACATTACCGACCGCTCGCTGATCGAACGCTCCCTTGCCGAAATCGACCCGTCGATCGTTGTCAACGCGAGCGCTTACAATCAAGTGGACGTGGCTGAGACGGAGCCGCAAGCCGCGTTTGCCGTCAACGCCCTGGGCGTTCGTAACCTCGCTCTCGCCTGCAGGCAAATCGACGCGCGCCTGGTTCACTTCTCGACCGACTATGTCTTCGATGGCGAGTCCGGTCGCGCCTATACCGAAGACGACGTCCCGCATCCGCTGGGTGCCTACGCCGTTTCAAAGTATGCCGGAGAGTTGTACGCGCGCGCCTATCTGGACGATCCGCTGCTGATTCGTACCTCGGGCGTCTTCGGGCCCGCCGGTGCGGCCACGCGGCGCGGAAACTTCGTCGAACTCATGCTGCGCCTCGCCGCGGGCAGCCAGCCGATTCGCGTGGTTGACGATCACGTGGCGTCACCCACCTACGCACCGCTGCTCGCGGCACGCACGGCGGATTTGATCGAGCGAAAGCTCGGTGGAGTCTTTCACGTGGCCGGCGGCACGCCCATTTCGTGGTTCGATTTTGCCTCAGCGATCTTTCGCGCAAGGGGTTTGGAACCGGAGTTGCGTGCGACCACCGCGCGGGAATACCGCACGCCGGCGCGGCGGCCGCGCTATTCGGCGCTCTCGAACGCGAAGATGGAGAGCGCCGGTCTGGAACCGATGCCGAGCGTCGAGCGGGCGCTCGACCTTTACTTTAGTGCACGCATCGGGGCGTGATTTTCAGCGCGAAAGGTCGATGCCTGGCTTATTCGCGTCCGCCATAACGGTGGCGTTGTCGAGCGTGCCAAATTCGCGGGGATGCTGGCGGTCTCTCGTTGCGTCCTTCACGTTCTGCTGAACATAATCGATGACTTCGCTCGCCGTGATGATCTTATCGCCGTTTTTATCCGCTTCGCCGCTCAGCGCTTTGAGCAGAAAGTAGCTGAACGCTCCGTGGCCGCCGCCGTACTCGGGCCCTTCGTACGACACTTCCCTCGGCCGGCTCGCCATGAAACCGAGAATCTCGCCCTCCGAATCGCCCAACTTCTCCACAACCCCGTTTACGGCCGCATTGCTGATCGATCCGATGTTGCCTGCCCGGCACACATCCACGAAGACCATAATCCGGGCAACCTTCGTAAGGCCCTCTCCGATGAACGTCTGGATTTCGCCCATCGGCAAAGCCGTTTTTTTCATGTCCTGCGGATCGCTGTCATTGGTTAGAATGTACGCCGCCCGGTCGCCCGCGCTCTCGACCGCCCCGTGCCCGGCGATCATGACGATAATGGTGTCCTTCTTTCCCGCCCGTCCCTTGACGGTGTCGAATGCCTTACGGACGGCCTGCGTCGTGGCATCCTTGTTCGTCATGAGAACAACGTTCTCTGCGGGGAGCCCTCCGCCGCGAGGGCTCTTGAGGAGCCTGGCGAATGTCTCCGCGTCGGCGTGCGCGTACTGAAGCCACTGTTCACGGGGGAGATGTTGGAACTCAGAAACACCCACGAGAATGGCGAATGTCTGCCCGTCGGTTACCGGCGCTTGCGCCGCTGCCACCCCCGCGAACGCGAGCATCCCGATAAGGAGCGCGCCAGCCAGGTATGTACGCTGCCCGGGGGAAAGCTGGGGCAGGCCCTCGTCCTTTGTGGCGCGCCGAGCCCGCAGCCCAAAAGCAGGCGGCAAAAAACCATGGTCCGCCCCACTGTTTCGCGACAGGCCTTTAATGCGATGGATCACGCTCCTACCGCTTCGCCGAAGAAGTTCCGGCGCCCTTCATCTTGTTCCGTATTCGCTTCCGAACCTGACTATCCGGCGCGTTCTTAAGAGCCGATTCATACGCAGCCGCCGCTTCCGTCGTCCGGTTGCGCGCTTTCTCCATGTCCCCGATACGCTCGAAAATCATGGAACTTGACGGCTCAAGCGTCAGCGCCGCTTTCAATTCAGCGGCGGCGCCCTCCGCGTCCCCGGCCTTTTGAAGCACGCCCGCGAGAGCTAATCGGGCGGCCAGATACTTCGGCTGCGCGGCGGCAATCGCGCGATACTCTTCCACTGCAGCCTTCGCGTCACCCTTGCCTTCAAGTGCCGCGGCGAGACTCAGGCGTGAAGGCAGATAATCCGGCTGGCGCTTCAGGTTCTCGCGCCAGAGCGCGATCGCTTCGTCAACCCTGCCCTGCTTCTGGGAAATCAGTTGCGCGAGATTCTCCCGCGCGGGAAGAAGGCCCTCGTTTTTAGAGAGCGCCGTCTTGTAGAACTTCTCGGCATCCGCGGCCTTGCCCGTCGAAGCCTTGAGCGAACCCATCGCATTATACGGCTCGGCGGAATCGGGTGAGAGACTGATCGACTTTTTGTATGCCGCCTCGGCTTCCTTGCGGCGGTTCATCCGCTGGTAGACCAAGCCCAGGTTGTAGGGCAAGTAAAAATATTGAGGCGTGAGTTTGATGGCCTGCTGGTACGAACGAATGGCGGCGTTATAGTCGCCTGTTTCCGCGTACGCGAGCGCCAGGTTGTGCAGCGGATACGCCCAGAGCTGCGCCCGTCGCGAAGCGTCACGGAAAGCCTGGATCGCAAGCTGATACTTCGCCTGTTCCAGGTACGCAATCCCAAGTGCGTTGTACGTATAGGCGCCACCGGGGTCGACTCGTACAGACCTCTCCAGCAGGTCCGCCGCGTCCGCGTACTGTTTGTCGAACAGAAGGGAGCGGCCGCGGAAGAACGCGTCGCGGCCGTCGAGGAACAGTGACTCCGGTGTGAGCGCCTGCGCGGCCTTCATGTAGTCGGCCGCGGAGGCGAAATCGCCCTTGGTCTGTGGAACCTGATCGCCGGCGAGATAACGCAAGAGTACCTGCTGCCCGCGGTCTTCAAGCGCTACGCGGAGCTGATTCTCGTACATCAGGTATCGCGCTCGCGAGAGTTTTCCGCGAAGTTCGGGCAAGACCTGAAACGCGCTGTTCGGCTGCTGGGGCATTATCCGCCCGTCCTTCAGTGCCTCGGAAAACCGTTCAATAGCCCGCGCCGTGTCCGACGAAATCTGCCCGGCTTGGGGCGAGGCCTGTGCCAGATAAAGCGGCTCGCCGCCAGAATCGTACAGGAACGGCAGCCGTGTCATCTCGATGCCGGGCTTGCTCGTATCGGAAAGGACAACCGCGTTGTCCATGGTGCCGAATTCACGCGAATGCTGTTTGCCGTTCGTCGTGTCCCGGACCTTGGTTTGAACGTAGTCGATCACCTCGTTCACGTTGACGATCTTGTCGCCGTTCTTATCCGCGTCGCCGTTGAGAGCTTTCAAAAGGTGATAACTGAACGCCCCGTGACCTTCGCCGAACTCCTTTCCTTCAACCGCCAGTTCCTTGGGACGGCTGGCCATCAGGCCCAGAATCTCACCGCTCGCGGCGCCCAATTTTTCGACGGCGCCGTTGACGGCCGTATTGCGCATGGAACCAATCGTGGCCGTCCGGCAGACGTCCACAAAAATCGCCATCCGGGCAATCTTCGGCAGACCCAGCGTGATGAATGCCTGCACTTCCTCCATCGGCAGCGCGGTATTCTTCAGGTCCTGAGGGTCGCTGTCGTAGGTTACGACATATGCGGCGCGGTTTCCGGGAATCTCAACCGTGCCGTGACCCACTACCACAATGAGAATCGTATCTTTCTTGCCGGCGCGTCCCTTGAAGGTGTTCAGAGCGTTGCGCACGGAAGCCGTGGTGGCCTTCTCGTTGGTAAGAAGAACAACGTTCTCCGGCGGCAATCCCCCGCCCCGGGGACTCCTGAAGTGCTTCTCGAACGTCTGCGCATCGGCGTGCGCATACTGGAGCCACTGCTCCTTGGGCAGCTTCTGGTACTCGGAAATACCGATAAGAATGGCGAAGGTCTGGCCGCCTTCGGTCGCTGTGAGCGCGGCCTGCGCGGCACGTTCGTCGGCGATCGCTTCATCCAGTTCGAAGATCTTTCCGCGCGTCCAGATGGCGTCTTTCCACTCGGCGGCGATGATCTTGTAGGTGTTTACCGCTCGAACCTTGAGCTTGTACTTTTCGTAGATGGCGGCCTGCGCGACGAGCGCTCCCTGATCCTTGGCGTTTGCGGCGAGCGCGCTATCGACGGGCGCAAGCTCGGCCGCGGCGGCGGCAGGAATCGCTTCCGGCTGGGGAGCGTCTTCGGGTCCCCCGACGCTCCGCGTCATACTGATTCCGTAATGCTGCTGGCTCGCGGTGGCAACGCGCACTACTTGTGGCAGGAAGCACGATGCGATAGCGGTTTGTCCGGCAATCTTGCCCGAACGCATCTTGTACTGCTTCGCATCAAGAAGAATGTCGCTCGAAGCCGCCACGCTAAGCGAAGCCTTCGCCGGGCAGAAGAGCATCGAAGCCGGACTGCCCTCCGTCCGGACGGAATCGCCAGGGAAAAGGATATCCCCCGCCTTTGCTGACAGCGGTGATTCGGCTCCCGAGCGCAGCACCTTGCTCCCGCCCGGCAGCATCACAAGGCCGACAGGATCCTCCTTCTTCGCTTGCGCCCACGATGTTGCCGCAAGAAGTACGGAGAGACCTGCAACAGCAGCTCCCCGAACGAACTGAATTGAACTCATGCGTTCACCCGCTCCTAAACTCACACCTTCACCGCGCCTTCAACTTCCGCCGCCGGAACCGCCTCTTTCTTCGGCGGGTTGTAGAGCGAAGCGATCGTATACAGCTTCATCGGCTCTGTCTTGCCGCGCACCGGAACCGCACCCAGGAATAACGTCTCCGACGGGTCTTCCATCAGTTCCCGAGTCGCCTCGCTAATGAGGATGCTTGTCTTGTTTTCCTTGTTCAGACTCTCCAGCCGCGAAGCCAAATTGACGGTGTCGCCGAGCACAGTGTATTCCATCTTGTCGGCCGATCCGACGTTCCCCACCACCGCCGGCCCGCTATGAATCCCCACTCCCGTCTTGAACTGGCCGGGGACTCTCGCCATTGCCGCACCGCAGCTAACGGCGCGCGTCGCGTGATCGCCGGGCTTCGTGCCGTCCTCATCGCTGAAGATCGCCAAAATTCCATCGCCGATAAATTTGTTGACCTGACCGTGATGATCCACGATCACCTTCACCATGTTCGCCATGTACTCGTTCAGCAAATCAACCACGACAGCGGGGTCTTTCGACTCGCAAAACGCCGTGAATCCGCGGATGTCGGAGAACAGAATCGTAACGTCAAGGCGGGAACCGGAAAGGGAGATCGCGCGGGTCTCTTCAAGGGAGGTCGCGACCCTCTTGCCCACGAATACCGACACTGCGGTACGGAACAGATCGCCGCGCTTTTCGGCCGAGAAGAACCGGTATACCAGGGAGAACAGCAGGCTCACCAGACAGGAAAGCAGCATTTCCGAGGCCGAGATCAGCCGTCCCGCGCGAAACATGTACTGCGTCGAAGCGGCGGTCGCGAAGACCCCTAGAAGCAAGATAGGAACGGCGCGTCCAAGCGCGATCAGAACCACCACAATCGCAGTGGTCATAGCAACGAAGAACAACCCGAATATTCGAACATACTCCGGGACGGGCACCAGGTATTGCGCCTGCAGTAAGGTGCGAAGAGTATTTGCATGGATCTCGACGCCAGCTGTGTTGAAGCGGCTGCTTCCACTCAGCGAAAACGTGTAATACGGCGTCGCGTGGCGGTCGTCGATGTTGTCGGGGCCGAGCAGTACGGCCTTGCCGCCAACCCATTTCCGTATCTTGTCCTTCTCGCCGGCGCGCGCTGCCTCGACGAAATCGGAAAGCGAGACGCGCGGGAAAGTATCCGGCGGCCCGGCGTAGTTGATATTAATCGTCCGGTCGCGGTTGACGGGGATTTCCTTGCCGGCGAGCATCAGTTTGCCGTTCTCGAAAGTGACATCCGCGCCCAGAAATTTTTCGGCCACTCGAAGCGCGAGTCCACGCGCGGGTGGCGGATCATCCGGTTTCGCCGGGGGCGATTCGATCAGTTCCTGCACACGGATAAAATCGTCGGGATCGGCGGTGAGGTTGGCATACGCCGATTGCCCCAGGGACCCGGCGATCATATTGATCGGCACGGGCCAGTCCTTCTGTTTCGCCATCATGGAGGGAACGTATCCGCAGATCACCGGCATGGTGGGCGCTGTGGTAATGATGGCTTCCGCCATCATTTGATCGTGCTCTTTCTCCCATTGAGTCACCGTGATGGCGAAAAATTTGTCGAGGCCGAGGACTTTCGCCCCGCCTTCAGCGGCGGCTTTGATCGCCGTCGCGTAGTACGGGTGCCAAAACAGTTCTAGTTCCTTGAAATGCTCGAGCGATTTGTCGTCCACTACGATCAGAACGATATCGGGCGTGGATAACGGGCCTCGAACCACGAATTGCGTATCCTGCGCCTTAAGATGAACCAGTTGGAAGAAACGGATTTTGCCGAGCAGGTGCGTAACGAGGCTTGCGCCTAACGCGATAGCCGCGACTATCATCCAGCGTCTTCCCCCTCGCGTCGTCTTTGAAAACATTCCGCCGGATTACCCCACTTACTACGCTACACCGAATGGCGGTGAGGGGCAACGAACCAAACGGTTCATATGGCCTAGTGCCCCAGTACCAGCACAGAGTCAGGCCGATGCCTCGTTATGGAGAGCTATTAAGCAACCCGTAAGGCGGCAGTGGGGGCGTACGGTCTCGGTTTGCCGTCTGCCTGCCGGGGCGAAGCCGTCCGCTCGTCCCAAAACGCCACTCGTGGTTTCGCGTTGATGCAAAATATTCCCGAAAGAAGGTACGGGCCGCAAAATTAACAGGAGAGGAAAGACGATTGCCTTCCCCTCCAGCGTTCGGCTGCCCTACCGGTCTCCGCTCACATCCGCCGCGCCGAACTCGAACCGCGTCCGCGTGACTTCCATCCGGGCGTTGACAACAGCCGTGGCGACAAATCCCGGACGCCTCGGCGAGGCGAAGCGCAGGTCGACCGCCGAGACACGCATCGAACCTTCCTCTTCCGGCACCGGTAGAACCCACCAAAGCGGAAACCGGGCAAAACCCAGGAATGTCTTAAACGCCTCTGTTTCCTGCACCTTTTCAATCGCCGGTACGTCCTTCGGCTTGTAAAAATACTGCCCGGCGTGCGGATCGAATTCCTTCAGCAGATTGACGTCGAAGACGGCAGCGAATTCGTCCCCGTCCACCACCCCCCGCCACAGCAGAGGGTTCACTGCGGTCGGGAATGCGCCGGTCCTCCGCGGAACACCTCCCGTATAGACTCGCGAATCGAGTTCAGCGAGCGCTCGATCCTGGAGCACCTTCCGCCCTCCCGTATACAGAAGGAGGAAGCACAGCGCAAAGATGGCCGCGCCGCGGCCCGAGTTCTTTTGCGCCCCAATCTCCGAACTTACGAGGGTTCCCAGAGCCGGTGCAAGCACGGACACAAGCAGCGCCGCCCAGATCCAGAGATCAACCACGGCAACAGCGTCGAGGCTGAACCAGCGGTCCGAAAATGGAAGCAGGTAGCGCACACCGTAATGATTCGCGCCGTCGAGTGCGAGGTGCGACGCAACCCCCGCCATCGAAATCAGGTACGCGCCGCGCCACGCGAAAGGTCCGCGCGAAAACAGGCGCATCAACACCACCGGCAGCAGGGCAACCAGAGGAAGCGCGGCGATCGAGTGTGTGATGTGCCGGTGGTATTGAAGATAGGTGATCGAACCGAAAAGCGCGCTTACGGCATCGATGTCCGGCGCGTTTGCCGCGAGCATCAGGAGGAACGCCGCGCGCGGGCAGGCCTTGTGAAGACCCGCCCGGCTCAGCGCCAGACCCGTAAGAGTGTGAGTGAGGTTGTCCAATCGCGCCGCTTAAGACCTGTCAGGAAATAGCCGTTCCAAATCTCTACATGGAACCGTGGTTGTGGTGGGACATGCCGTCGCCGTTTGTGGCCGGCGGTGGGGCGGACGATCGCTTCTTTTCGTCTGCCGATTTTCACCGTCCGGTGGAGACGGCCAGTGGTGAGGTTCTTCGATGCTGCCAATTGCCCGGAAGAAGGCAGGCGGCACAAAGCGATCGCCCGCCCCACCGGCTGCCAGTTGCAAGAGCTGTTTCATGACGCGCGGCCTAGTGAGGTTGAACGGCGTCGACCAGGTGCGCGATATTCGTGTATCCGTTCATCGCAAGACGGCACGACGGTTCGTCGCCATAGAAGCGAGGGGCGTGGAACGTGAAGGGTGGAACGTAAACGATATCGCCCTCCGAGGCAATCACCGGGTCCTTCTGACCCTCGATGGGATACATGATCTTTCCGGTCATGATAAGCCAGAACTCGGCGCATTCCGGATGATAGTGACCGCGGGCCTTAGGATCGTAGGGCGGCATCTTGCTCGCGTTTCCGTAGATGATGTTCGACACCGCGCGGTCGTCGTGAACGAAACGGCCTCCGCGGTAATCCGGCTGCTTGGCAAGTTCGAAAAGGTTGATGTGCGGCTTGTTACCGTTGTCCCACGCGCCAGGCTTGCGGTTCAGGCGCACGGGAATCCATTCCCAGCCCGGCATCTTCGGCGGCTCCACATCCTTCGGGTACAGCGTCTTTGCCTTGGCGATGTTGACTTCCCAGCGCAGCGACGGTTTTCCGCCGACCGTCTCCATCGAGAAGATGGTCTGCATCGGCGCCTGCACCATGGAACCGCGCGTTGCTGTGAACGGCTCCTGGCCCTCAATCTCGAAGCGGATCTCGCCCTCAAGCACCACCCACCACCCGCGAGTGTCCGGATGGAAGCGGCGCGAGACCTTCGTGCCTGGCGCGGAATAGATGTACTCGCCTCGCAGATGGTCGTCATCAACGGCGATCTGACTCCAGTTCGCTTCGCCTTTATGCGCGGCCCTTACATCCGCGATTTTGGTGTGAGGCTTGTGTGGCGGCGTGTATTTCGGAACCTGAATGGGCTTTTGCGCCCAGGAGGCTTCTTCGTTCGAGACGCGCCGTTGCGCCACCGCGGTTGAGAGCAGCAGGACCCCGGCTCCGGTTATAAGAAGAGCGGCTTTCGTTTTCATAGTGTCGATTAGACCACAAAGTTAAGATGGGCTTGCCCGTGAGCCGGTGCGATATACTTTCTCCGAGACCTCGGTGGTCCCGAAGCTCTGGAGAAAACATGCCGAAAGAAACCCGTGAACGAACAAACGAAACGTCGCTAGATGGCGCCTCAAGACGCGATCTGTTCAGGATTGGAAATGCGCTCGCCCTGCCTATGCTGTTGGGCGCCACCGAAGCGAAGGCCGCATCCGGACCCCTGAGACCCGGGCCCCAAATCTACCAATCCATCGGCGTGGAACCCGTCATCAACTGCCGCGGGACCTTCACCATCATCGGCGCATCCATCGAACTGCCTGAAGTGCGTGCCGCCATGGACGCCGCCTCCCAACACTATGTTCAACTGGACGAACTGGCCGAAGCGGTTGGACGGCGCCTGGCCGCGCTGACGGGCGCTGAGTGGGGAATGGTCTCGTCCGGTTGCGCCGCCGCTCTAAAGCATGTGACGGCCGCGTGCGTGGCCGGCGGAAACCCGGAGAAGCTCATCCGCATTCCGGATCTCACCGGATGCGACAAGACTGAAGTCATCATCCCGCGGAGTTCGCGGACCGCCTACGACCACGCCATCCGCAACGTCGGCGTGAAAATCGTCATGGTGGATACGCCGGAAGAGTTAGCGTCCGCGATCAATCCGCGTACGGCGATGATTTATCTTACGGCCGGCGGTCCGTCGCAATCGGGTCCGCTCTCCCTCGAAAACGTCGCCCGAATCGCGAAACCAAAGAATATCCCGATTCTCATCGATGCGGCCGCCGAAGTGCTGACCATTCCAAGCGTCCACCTGGAGCGTGGCGCGACGATTGTGGCGTACAGCGGCGGCAAGGCCATCCGCGGGCCGCAGTGCGCCGGGTTGCTGCTGGGCAAGAAGGATATTCTGATGTCGGCGTGGCAGGCGAGTTCCCCGCATCATGGCCCTGGGCGCGATAACAAGGTCGGCCGCGAAGAGACGCTGGGCATGCTGGCCGCCGTGGAAGCTTGGGTGAAGCGCGACCACGCCGGGGAATGGAAGACGTGGCTCTCCTGGCTTGACGTCATTGCAAAACGCGTCTCGGCGATCGACGGCGTGAAGGCCTCCGTGCGCGAACCAACGGGGCTCTCGAACCGCAGTCCTGCGTTGATCGTTTCCTGGGATCCGGAGAAGCTCAACATCACCGGCGAAGAAGTGGCCGAAGACCTCGCCCGGAATAAGCCGAGGATCGCGCTTGGCGCGGACGGCGGAGGACGCCGTGGAGGCGAGCCCGATCCCGGATCGGCCGCAATTTCGATTACGGCGTGGATGATGCAGCCCGGCGACGAGAAAATTGTCGCGGACAGAATTTTCGGCGTGCTTTCGAAGAAGCGCGATCCCAGACCCGCGCCCGCCGCGCCTGTCGCGAACCTGACGGGCCGCTGGGATGTCGACATCGAGTTCTTCAGCAGCCGTAGCCGTCACACGCTTCACATCGAGCAGAACGGGAACCGGATACAAGGCTCGCACAAGGGAGACTTCGCTGTTCGCGACGTGTTCGGAACCATCGAGGGCAATCAGGTGAAGCTTCGCAGCACGAGTGCCGAACGAGGCAGCGGCGATGCCATCAACTTCATTTTCGCTGGCACATTTGCCGGCGACAGTATTTCGGGGCCGATTTTCATGGGCGAATACCTCAACGCCAAGTTCACGGCCAGGCGATACGGCTACCCGGCGGGACACGCGCCGATAGTGGTTCCGGGCGGCCCGCCCCTGGCAAATTGAAAATAACTTCCATCGACTGCCACGTGTTGCTTGAACCGGCCTACGACACCGGTTCGACAAGTTCAGCCCAGGACGACCTCGTCGTTGAGATCCACACGGACGAGGGACTCACAGGCATCGGCGAATCCGACGTCAACCCCTGGATAGGCCGGGCGTGCATCGAAGCGCCGGGCACGCACACCATGGGCCTGGGCCTCACGGAGATGCTTCTCGGCGAGAACCCTCTGGATGTCGAACGCCTGTGGGACAAGATGTACATCGGGTCGGCGATGAATGGCCGGCGCGGCGCGGTTATCCACGCAATGGGCGCTATCGACATTGCGCTGCACGACCTCCGAGGCAAGGCTCTCGGGAAGCCCTGCTATGAACTCCTGGGCGGGCTTCGCCAACCGTCAATTACGCCCTATGCATCTCTGCAACCGGACGTGTCGTCGTTCGACGCTTACCGGGAGTCGCTACTCGAGTGGGCGCGGAAAGCCAAAGCTCTGGGGTTTCGCGCGGCGAAGCTCGAAGTCACGCCTTGCGGTCCCTACCGCCACAAAGGACTCGACGCCACGCACGCCCAGATGACCGAGGCGATCGGCGCGGTGCGCTCGGCAGTGGGGCGTGATTTCACTCTCATGGTGGACGTCCAGTACGCGTTTCCCGACGCGAACACCTGCCTGAGCGCCATTCGGGATTGGGTGGATTTCGATCTCTTCTTCATCGAGACGCCGCTTCCATCCGACGACCTGGCCGGCTACGCACGCGTCGCTACCGAGCAGCGGATCCCGATCGCCGCGGGCGAGTGGCTGGCCACGCGCTTCGAATTTCTGGATCTGATGGATCGCGGCAAAGTAAAAGTCGTGCAGCCCGACATGGGCCGCGTGGGCGGCCTCACGGAAGGAATGCGCGTGTGCCGGTTGGCGGAAGAGCGCAACCTGACCGTAGTGCCGCACCTTTGGAAGACTGGCATCTCCATCGCGGCGGCATTGCACATGGCGATCGCGACACCGCATTGCGCCTTCATCGAGTTCCTGCCCGCCGAGCTTTGCGAGTCGGCGCTGAGAAAGGAATTGGTCACGTCGGAACCTCGCATGGTCGACGGGGTTTTGCCGCCGCCATCGCTTCCAGGGCTGGGAGTGGAACTGAACAGGGATGCCCTTGCGCGATTTTGCGAAGCGGCGAGAAGGATCCCATGAACTTCGCCCCGAGAGGGGCTACGACTATTCCGCCCAGACCCGCCGGCGTCGACCGACGTCGAGGAGTAGTTTGACACACAGTGTTCGCCTTTCTACCCTGAAGAGGCAAGACTTGCCGGTGGCGTGGCGCGCGAAGTCTGGTTCCTCGAAGCCTTGGAAAAAGGAATCGTGGCGGTCGAACGCGGTGAGTCGAAAAGGACGCACGGTCGATGAGCGACATATTCATCTCCTACAAACGAGAAGATGAATCTCGCGTCTCCGTGCTGAGAGACGCGCTGAATGACGCCGGCCTGGACGTATGGTGGGACCGGGAAATCGCCGGCGGCGAAAAGTGGCGGCAGCGGATTCAGACGGAGCTCGACGCAGCCAGGTGCGTGCTGGTTGTTTGGAGTGAGGCCTCGATTGGCCCCGCCGGTGACTTCGTGATGGACGAGGCCAACCGCGCGAAACATCGGGGAACCCTCCTCCAGATCCGTATCGACGATGTGAATCTTCCGCTCGGCTTTGGCGAGCAGCAAGCCCTCGATCTCCTTTCCTGGAACGGAAAAGCGGAGGGCGCAGGCTTTCAGGACGTCGTAGCCGCCGCGAAGGCGCTCATCGACCGCAAGCCGATTCCCGCGCCCAAGGCTCCGCGGAGGCGCAAGGCAGCCTTGTGGGGGGCGGTTAGCATTGCCTCTGTCGGGACGGTCGCCGGACTGCTCGGCAATCTTCTGCCACTCCTCAGGACCGTTTGCAGCGCTCCGGGTGTGAGCGCGGCGTGTGGCGCATTGGGCGTGGGTGGAGCTCCTTCCGCGGCCGAGAAGGCTCTGTGGTCCGGCCGCCGCCCAGGAGACTGCCAGAAGTTGAAGACTTACCTTTCGGAGTTCCCCAATGGCGCCTACGCCCAGGAAGCTCAGGCCCGGCTCCTCGCTCGTAAGGTAGAGGACAAAGAGACGTGGAAGACCGAACAGCTCCACCGGAACCTGGTTGTTCGAAGTACGCTTGAACCTTTCGCGGGACAGGCAGCCGCCCGGTCGGACGCCCTGGCCCGCGCGCTCAAAGAGGCGCAACGTGCTTGCGCCGGACTAAACCAGGCGGAGTACCGGACGCTCTCCGCGCGAGCGGCCCCTACGGAGTGGCGCTGCACCGAGCGGCTTGGGGGCCACGCTTGCGGCTTTGACGGCGAAGCTATCTGTGAAGTGAGCGCGCGCTATCTGGACCGGATGGAGACATGCCCATAAACGGGGATCGCGACATTCCTGCTTCCTTGCGACGCCGCGGAACCGGGGTTACCGGATGGGTACCGTTGTACGCGCTGGCGCTCGTGTCGATGGCCTTGACCGCACACCCAATTCCGGCCCAGAACTTACCGGCGCAATCTGACGTGAACGCCAAGGTCCGCTCGCTCCAGAACGACCTGACCAGCCAGCGTGCGGCGGCGCTCGCGCGGGAACGCCGGCTTTCCGATGAGCGCGAGGAACTCCTCTTCGCACAGCTCGACCAGCGGGACAAACGGTACCGCGCGATCCTGCGTGATTTGAATCAAACCGAGCGAGAGCGCGACTCCGCGCGCACCGAAGTGGCGGCCGTGATCACGGAGCGCTCCCGCCTTGTGGAGGAAATTGCGCGCCGCGACCGCGCCTACGCCGCCGAAGTGGCTGAGTTTCGCCGCCAAATCGCCGGCCTGACGGAAACCACGAACCCGGCGCTCCAGGCCGCCCTGCAGCGCTACGCGGACGGCGACAGGGTTGGAGCTTTTCCCGTCATCGAAGACATCGTTCGCGCCGAGAATCGCGCCGGGGAGGTTGCCAGTGCCCTGGCAGTCGCCGTCCGCCAGGCGAAGGGCCTGCGCCAGGTTGCGGCTTTGGCGCTCGACATGAAGGACCGGGGCGAAAAGACGACGGCGGAGGTTCTATCTCTCTGGCAGGAAGTCCAACAACTCGATCCCTCGTTTCATTGGGGCTGGGTAGAGTTGACGAGGCTGCAATCCGAGGCCGGCAAACTGCCTGAGGCGCGAACGGCGGCCGAGCGTGCGTTGACAACGTCTGGCGATGAACGGGAGCGCTCGACCGCCCTCATCGAACTCGGGGACGTGCTGGTGGCGGCGGGGGAACTGAAGGCGGCGCGCGAGCGCTTCGAGCAGAGCTTAGCCATTGACCAGCGGCTGGCCACGGCCAACCCCAGCAGCGCGGAGGCCCAGCGCGACGTCAGCGTGAGCCTCAATAACCTCGGGGACGTGCTGGTGACGGCGGGGGATCTGAAGGCGGCGCGCGAGCGCTTCGAGCAGAGCTTAGCCATTGCCCAGCGGCTGGCCACGGCCAACCCCAGCAGCGCGGCGGCCCAGCGCGACGTCAGCGTGAGCCTCGACAGACTCGGGGACGTGCTGGTGGAGGCGGGGGAACTGAAGGCGGCGCGCGAGCGCTTCGAGCAGAGCTTAGCGACTCGCCAGCGGCTGGCCACGGCCAACCCCAGCAGCGCGGCGGCCCAGCGCGACGTCAGCGTGAGCCTCAATAAGCTCGGGGACGTGCTGGTGGCGGCGGGGGAACTGAAGGCGGCGCGCGAGCGCTTCGAGCAGAGCTTAGCGACTCGCAAGCGGCTGGCCGCGGCCAACCCCAGCAGCGTGGCGGCCCAGCGCGACGTCAGCGTGAGCCTCAATAAGCTCGGGGACGTGCTGGTGGAGGCGGGGGAACTGAAGGCGGCGCGCGAGCGCTTCGAGCAGAGCTTAGCGACTCTCCAGCGGCTGGCCACGGCCAACCCCAGCAGCGCGGCGGCCCAGCGCGATCTGATTGTCAGTTACTCCAAACTGGGACAGGCGACCGGCGAAACGGAGTGGTGGCGAAAAGCCCTGGAAATCGCCGAGCGATTGAGTCGCGCCGGCCAACTTCCACCTCGTGACGCTCGGATGATCGATTTCCTTCGCGACAAAGTGGGGCAAACGCCGAAGTGACTGCGCCAGGTTCCGTGTCACGCGCGAAAGTCGCTGCTGGCAGTAGGGTAGCCGTTTCCGAAGCGGCAGGGCAAAGGTCCGGTACGAAGCAGTAGGGCAGGAAACCGGGCAACTACTGCTCCACCAGCGGCGGCTAAGTGTCTGTCAGGAAATAACGGTTCCAAGTCTGCACGTGGAACTGTGCGGGCGGTGGGGCGGGCCATCGTCGTTTGTGGCCTGCGCATTCGCGGTAGGAGGCAGGCGACAAAAGGCGATCGCCTGCCCCACAGGCGGCCAATTGCAGCAGTTGTTTCACGGCGCGCCTTCGGCGCAAGCTTTCAGATCGCGAGGGGCGTCGCGGCCGGATTGCCGGTGAGCTTTGGCGAGATCCGTCGACGCTCGCGGGCACGGCGCACAATGCGCGTTGAACCGAAACCCGGAGGCCGTTGAACGCGAGGGGCGCGGCAGAGTTTAGTTGCGCGGCAAGGTGTTGAGATACACCTGCCACTGGCGCTCCAGGTTCTTCCAGTTGCGGGCGTTCTCTTCGGACATCGCCATTAGCGCCTCAATTTGCGCGTCGTGCGCCGTCACTGTGCTCGTCAGCCGGTCCAAGCCGCGGGTAACCGAGCCTAAGAGGTCAGCGTGGACTTGCAATTGTTCCTTCGTCTTCACCGTTATTTCCACTGCCCGGTGGTAATCAGGCTACTGCTATTACGCTTCCATCGGGCTGGCGTTAACGTTTGCCCGCGATGAGGCGGCGAATCTCTTCAACTCCGTAGTCAACCTTCATGTCGAACACTCGCTTGCCTAACTCCGGCGTCGACGGCCGTGGGTCCCCCACGATTCCGTTGTCCGCGCTTCCGATCTCCAGGCGGTTCTTGCGCACGTACTCTTCGCCGCCGAGATACATGAGTTCGGAAGTGTCGGGAATGCTCGCGTGAGTGCCTACCGGAAGGTTGTGCTGCTTCAGCCAGGCGTTGAAGTCCACGCGGGCCTTCTCGTAGACGGAGCCGCAGAAATACACGTGGACACCTTGCGCCGCATAGCGGCTATCGAGAGCGCGGGCGAGATCCTCAAGCTCCCGCTGTCCGCCGCCATGGTCGCCCATGAGGATGATGTTGCGGAAGCCGTTCGTCACCATGCTCGCGACCACCGCGTCATTGACCTTCGCATAAAGTTCGGGCGAAAGATCGACCGAACCGGGCCGCTTCGCGTTTAGGTGCGAGCCGGCCGGCGAGAACGGGAGCACGGGACCGACAAGTGCGTTGCCAAGCCGCCGGGCGATGGCCTCGGCCGTGCGGCGCGCCATGAACGTGTGCCCGCCCAGAACGGCGTGAGGACCGCGCTGCTCGGTCCCGCCGTTGTAGATCAGTACCGTCGTCTTACCTTGTTTGTGGATAGCGTCGTGGATTTCCGCGTGGGTCAATCTTTCGATCTCGACCGGGTCGGCGCCTTGCGCGAGACGCAGCGAAATTGTGAGAAGAGCAAATGCGGTGGTGGATTTCATAGGCCTCCGGCGATGATACTACGACTGACGCGATGGCGGATAACCTTTGACGCGCGCACGCGTCTTTCAAACGTATGCAAATCAAGTTCCCGATCGTTGGTCCGGCCCTGCTGATGGTTGTCCTCTGCTCCGTGCCCGCCCACGGGCAGTCGCCTGCCGCTCGCCGAACCCGGGGTCAAAAGATCGAAGCGCCGGTGGCGGTAGCGAAGTTCGAGGGTGCCCTCGTGGCCCTCGACAAGAAGCAACTTCTGTTGAAACTCGAAGGCGAACAAAGTCTTACGTTCCGGATCAACCGCAAGACCCGGTTTTTTCTCGACGGCAAGCCGGCCAGCGCTTCGCGACTATCCGTCGACGCCGCCGTGACGGTCGAAGGAATGAAGGAGATGAATGGCGAACTGCTAGCTGTAACGGTCTCAGCCGGAAAACTCCAGCAGCCTCCGGAGCCGTCTCCCGCTAAGCCGTCCGGCACGGAAAACCGATTATGATGGGGCATGCGATTTGCCGCGACCCTCGCCCTCCTCTTCTCAGCAGCCTTGCACAGCCAGACGTACGACCTGATCTTGCGAGGCGGCCGCGTCGTCGATGGCACCGGCAGCCCCTGGTATCTCGCCGACATCGCCATACAGGGTGACTCCATCGCCGCCATCGGCCCGCTAGCGGCTGCTTCGGCGAAGCGCGTTCTCGACCTGAAGGGACTCACCGTCGCACCGGGCTTCATTGACATCCATACCCATTCCCGCCGCGGCATCATGGAGAGCCCAACGGCGGAGAACTATGTTCGCCAAGGCGTCACCACGTTAATAGAAGGGAACGACGGCAGTTCGCCCCTTCCCGTCGGCGCCTTTCTCGACAAACTGCCGGGCACGTCCGTCAATTTCGGCACGTTCGTGGGACAGGGATCCATCCGCCAGGCCGTCACAGGTCTGGACAACCGGAAGGCCACCAGCGACGAGATCGCGAAGATGAAAGATCTGGCGCGGCAGGCGATGCACGAGGGCGCGCTCGGCATGTCCACCGGCCTGTTCTACGTGCCGGGAAATTTCACGCCGACCGAGGAGGTGATCGAACTGGCGAAGGTGGTGGGTTCGATGGGCGGCATGCACATTTCGCACATGCGCGACGAAGCCGCGGAGGTCCTCGACAGCGTTCGCGAGATCATTCGGATAGGAGAAGAGGGCGGGTTGCCCACGCAGATAACCCACCACAAGATCATCGGCTCTCCGAACTGGGGCCGGAGCGTGGATACCCTCCGGCTCATCGACGAGGCGCGGGCGCGCGGCGTCGACGTCTCGCTCGACCAATATCCCTACACGGCCTCGAGCACCGGCACGGCCGCGCTCCTGCCGCAGTGGTCACAGGCAGGCGGGCACAAACAACTTGTCGCGCGCCTGCACGAGCCCGCGACTCGCGCCCGGATCAAGGCCTTTGTGGTGGAAAACATCAAGGTCAATCGAGGTGGCGGCGATCCCAAGAACGTATTCATGGCGAATTGCTCCTGGGACCATTCGCTCGACGGCAAGCACCTCGCGCAGATCACGGATGAGCGCGGGCGGACGCCTTCGGTCGAGAACGCCGCCGAAACCGCGCTTGATATTCAGGAGAAGGGCGGGTGCGCGGCAGTCTACCATTCGATGGGCGAAGAAGATTTGGAGCGCATTCTGCGTTATTCTTCCACGATGATCGGTTCTGACGGCGAGATTCCCGAATTCGGCAAGGGCGCTCCACACCCCCGCAGTTACGGCACGTTCGCGCGGGTCTTGGGCCGCTACGTGCGCGAGCGCAAGACTCTGACGTTGGAGGACGCCGTCCGGCGGATGACGGCTTTGCCGTCGGCGAGGATGAGGCTGCTCGACCGAGGTACTTTGCGGCCAGGCATGAAGGCCGACATTGCGGTTTTCGACGCCGCCACGGTGGCCGACAAGGCTACGTTTCCGAAGCCTCATCAGTACGCCGAAGGCTTCCGGCATGTCATCGTGAACGGCACGCCCGTACTGCTGGATGGGAAGATAACGAGCGAGAGGCCGGGGCGGGTGTTGAGGTCGCGCCAGTGATCGTCTGCCCCATTGGTGTTGTCAGGTTCAGCGGCAACACTGTCTTTGGCGCTGAAAGCGGTCTCGACACGAGTGTCGAGACGGCACAGAGGAGTGCGTGCGCCACAGTCCTCAAAGCGAACAGCATTGGGTTTAGCGAATGAACCGGCGTGAATTTATCGCGAGCATGGCCGCCATGGGGCAGTCAGGCGCGTCCGGTATTCGTCTCGGTTGCCAGACGCGGGTATTCGGGTCTCCCCTGCCCCAGCGAGACAAGCTTCTTGCCGCGCTGGACGATTTGGCAGCCCTTGGTTTCAAGGGGTTCGAAACCAACTTCCGCAGCGTCGAGCATTCCTTTGAAAACCCCGCTCCACTGCGCGCGGAGTTTGAGAAGCGGCGCATCCCGCTAATCGCCCTGCATGTTTCGTCGCCGGCGGAGGCCTGCCGCAAGGCGCCCGTGGTCAAGGCGCTCGGCGGATCGCTAGCCGTTGTCAGCGGAGGGAAACTGCCAGGACCGGTCGAGATTTCGCGATATTGCGATGCGCTCAACCAAGCCGGAGTTCTCTGCCGCGGACTCGGAGTTCAACTATCCATGCACAACCACGGTGTCGAGCTTGAAAACCGCGGACTCCAGCTTCGCGAGACGCTTGCGGGAACCGACCCCGACGCGGTCACTCTAATGCTCGACGTGGGAAATCCGTTCCCGCCCGAATATAGCGTCCCGCAAATTGTCCGCGAACACTCGAAGCGCATCGCCGGGTTCCATCTGCGCGATACAAGCGGCGGCGCGGAGGTGCTGATGGGCGCGGGTGAATTCGATTTCGCCGGCCTCGCCCGCGCGATTCGCGAGGCCAACTGGGCTGGATGGCTGATTGTCGAAGTAAATCGCCGCGCCGATATTCCCAGCCGCAAGCTGGCTGAAATGTCGCTCGCACACATTCGAAAAACCATGGGGATCCAATGAAACTTACCGCTATCCTGCTACTGGCTGCACACTCCGCGGCCGCGTGGAATGCCGCCGGGCACCGCACCATCGCCTACATCGCTTTCAAAAGCCTCACCGCCCCCGAGCAGCGCAAGGTCGCCGCGCTGCTGAAGGATCATCCCGAGTTCGCGGGCTTCGATGGTGTCGAGACGCTCCTAAAGGCTTCCGTGTGGCCCGATGAAATCAGAGGCGACAAACGCTTCTACGACGAGAGCCGGGCCGGCGTTGCGAAGCTCGAGCCCTACGATCCGCGCTTGCCAGATGTCGCCGTTCACGCGAGGTGGCACTACGTCAACCAGCCGTTGGTTGGCGAAGGACTTCGCGACCTCAAAGTGGGACCGGGGACTGCCTTCCGCGACGGTCAAACCGTCCTCGAACGGATCGTCACCCTTCAAAAGGAGATGGCCGGTCCGCGTTTTCGCGCCTATCGCCTAAGTTGGCTTACGCACCTGATTGGCGATCTACATATGCCGCTCCATGCCGTGGCCCACATTACCGCCGCCTCGCCTCGCGGGGACTTGGGCGGGAATCTCTTCAAGATCGAGCCTTTTAGCAATAATGTGATCAGGCGCCCGCTCGATAACCTGCACTCCTTCTGGGACGCCGCTTTGGGGCAGGACGATGCGACGGCTTCCGTCTCGGCCCACGGCGACCGTCTTCTGAAACAGTATCCGAGGCCTTCCGCCGCAGTGCTCGCGGACGTCGAAACGTGGTTCAACGAAAGTGCCGCGCTTGGACGGCAATTCGTCTATCCAAAGTTGGCAGGGGCCGTGAAGGGTCCAGGCGGCCTGCCAACGGTGCCTGAGAAATATTTCCGCGAGGCAAACAAGATTTCCGGGAAGCGCGCGGCATACGCTGGCTACCGGTTGGCGGCGGTTTTGAGCAAGTTGGTGGTGCAGTGACCCGAAGGACCCTTGTGGCGGCCGGCCTTGCTCCGCTTGCCGCGCAGCAAGCGCGTCCGATCCGAATCGGAATCATCGGCCTTGGCAGCCGGTCGCGTAATCACCTGGAGGGACTCAAGCTTCAGCGGGTGGATGCCGCGATCACCGCGCTGTGCGATCTCGATTCCGCGCGCGCCGCCCGGGTCAATGCCGCGCTCCCCGCAAGCGCTGCCACCTACACCGATTACCGTGAACTCCTAGCCGATCGCAATGTAGACGCGGTCGTTATTGTCTCGCCCAATTTTCTCCATCGGGAAATGGCTCTGGCCGCGCTGAGGGCGGGCAAGGATGTTCTCGTCGAAAAGCCACTGGCCCTCACCTACGCTGCCGCGAGGGAGGTGGCCGCCGAGGCCGCGCGTCTCGGCCGCGTCCTTGCCGTGGGCATGCAGCGGCGATACTTTCCAGCGGACGCACGCATCCGCCAACTCGTGGAAGGGGGGCGAATCGGCGCGATCCACTTCATTTCCTACAACGAGTTCCGCGGCGACTGGAATCCCAACTCCTGGAAATATTCCGACCCGGTGACAGGCGCCGAAACCAACTGGCGCTACCTCAGGAAAACGGCCGGATCGAGTGAACTGGAGCTTTCCATCCATTCGTTCGGCTTCGTGCAGTCCTTGTTGAATTCGAGCTTGGTCAAGCTGACCGCGAGCGGCGGAACCGTGCACTTCAAGGGCCGGGAAACACGAGATCTCTCCACCGCGATCGCCGATTTCTCGAACGGCGCCCGGCTGGAGTACTCCTTCTGCGGATTCGCTCCGGGGTCCTGGCACAACTGCAGCATTCTCGGCGAGAAGGGCGCACTCGAACTACACGACAACCGGCTCGTTATACGCTCCACCGCTGCAAAGCCAGAAACGGAAGAGTTCCAGCCCGCCGAATCCGCGGAATCGCAAATGTACCGCGAATTTTTCCGGAGCGTCCGTGACCGCACACCGTCGCCGTTAAATCCCCAGTTCGCCATCGAAGCCTCCAAACTGGCCTACGCGATGGACATCTCGATCCTCGAAAACCGGGCAGTTACGGCCGCCGACTTCACACCTCGGGCTTAATGCTTGGCCTTCGGAACTGCGGGGGCGGCAGCCTTCGGCTTGTCGTCATCATCCGGTAAAGAAAGCACTGGCTGCGTAGTCACCTTGTGGGAAGGCGGTGCCGCGTGCGAAGCCGGTGCCGCGTGGGAAGGCTGAGCCGCCTCGATTGGCTTCGGAGCGGCGGAGGCGGCAGCCTTCGACTTATCTTCATGATGATCCGGGGTGGAAACCACCGGATGCGCAGTCACCCTATGGGACGTTTCCGCCGTATCGCTCGCCGCTGATTTGGAGTTCGCACCTGTCAAGAGTTCGACCACACCCGTATCCAGGTCGTACCGCGCTCCCGCGACCTTGAGCTTGCCTTCATGAATCAACTCGGCAAGGATTGGCTTGGAGGTCTTTAGCTGCTCGACAACCATTTCCACATTTGCGCGAACCGCACTGTCCACCGGATCCCCTGGCTTGCCTTTCACCCTTTCCACGGCAGGGCCGATAGCCTTTGTCAGGCTGGAAATATGCCCCGGAATCTTTCCTCCTTTGACCGTGGCATCCACCGCGCCGCAGCGCTCGTGGCCAAGTACCATCAGCAGCGGCACGTGAAGATGTTCCGCCGCGTACTCGATGCTGCCGATAACCGCGTCGTCCGCAATGTTTCCGGCTACGCGGACGACGAACAAGTCGCCCAAGCCCCGATCGAAAATCACCTCCGGCGGCACTTGCGAATCCGAGCAGCTCAGCACAATCGCGAACGGGTGCTGACCCTTCGCGATAAGGTCCCTCCTGTATTTCGTCTGGTGGGGGTGCGCGTACTTGATATCCAAGTACCGCTTGTTGCCGTCCATCAGCTTTTTCAATGGCTCCCCTTCTCCGGAGGATTCCACACGCGCCGGTGAAGCGGCGCTCAGAAGACCGGCCGAGAGGATGGCAAGGCCAAGTCGAGTTTGGTATGTCATAGTCCTTCTATCGGAATCGCGCGGAGAGAACTTTAGGTGTGGCATATTGAAAGCTGCGCCGCCGATGAGCCGACCCAAGTCCTGGTTGTTTGCATTCCTTCTTGCCGCCCTCTATGTTCTGCACCAGGACTTTTGGTTCTGGTCCGCGGCGAGACCCCTCGCGTTTGGATTTCTTCCGCCGGGTCTTTGGTATCACGCGTGTTTCGCCGTGGCAGCGTGTCTCCTGATGTGGTTTCTTGTACGCGCCGCATGGCCATCGCACCTTGAAGACGAAGCCGGATCGGCAGCCGGTGAACCCGGGAACCATGAATCCGGTAAGGAGCACAGGGCTTCTTGATTTCCGCGGCTGTCGTTTTCCTGTACCTGGGAATCGTCCTCTACATCGGAATCTTCGCGTTTCGAAAGTCGCGCGGCGCGGGTAAGGCGGAGGACTACTTTCTCGCCGGACGCTCCCTCGGGCCGTTCGTTTTCCTCCTCTCCATGTTCGGGACGCACATGACGGCGTTCGCCATTCTCGGCTCCTCCGGACACGCGTTTCACAACGGCATCGTGACGTTCGGATTGATGGCGTCTTCCTCCGCCTTGGTGGTGCCCGTATTGTTTTTTTTCGCCGGCACGAAGCTCTGGGCACTGGGAAAGAGGCACGGTTTCATGACGCCCGTGCAGTTTTTTCGCGCACGCTGGGAATGCGGCCATATCGGTACTGTCATCTTCGCCGTGCAGGCCGCGCTGCTCGTGCCGTACATCATCATCGGCGTCATGGGCGGCGGCGCGACGCTCAGCGCGATCAGCGGCGGACTGATTCCATACTGGTTCGGCGGGGCGCTCGTCGCTGTCGTCGTCATGAGCTACGTGTTTTTCGGCGGAATGCGCGGCACCGCGTGGGTGAACACCTTCCAGACGCTGCTCTTCCTGTGCTTCGGGGCGGTTGCGATCCTCGTAATCGGTTCCGGCATGGGCGGGTTTCGAGCATCCGTGGAGGCGATGCTCGCCTCTCCGCCCACAGCGGCGCTTCTCACACGCGAACGCGTGCCACCGCTCTTTTTCCTGAGCTACACCTTTATTCCGCTCTCCGCCATCGCTTTTCCCCACATCAGCATCTTCTGCCTCACCGCCGCGAAGATGAGCCATTTCAAGAAGACCGTCATTCTGTATCCGATCTGCATTCTCGCGATCTGGATGCCGTGCGTTTTCCTTGGCGTCATGTCAAACCGCGTGACGGATGTGCCGCGCATACAGGAGAAAATCCAGGCTCGGCGCACGCTCGCCGCGGAAGGCGCGCGCCTCTCGCCCGGTCAGCGCGACGAATTGAAGGACAAGATGGCGGCTGACGAGGTCATGCTGCTTCTGCTCGGGCGCTATGCGCCAGCCTGGCTTGCAGGACTCTTAGGCGCCGGCATCATGGCGGCCGTTATGGCGAGCGACTCGCAGATTCTCGCGCTATCCACAATCTTCACCGAAGACATATTCGCCTACTACGGCGCGAAGGAGCGTTTCGGCGAAGCGGCGCAGGTACACACCGGGCGTGCGTTCGTGATCGCCGTGACGGTGTTTGCCTACGCCGTTGCGCTCAAGGCCCCGCAGACGATTTTCGATCTCGCCATCCAGTTCGCATTTTCAGGATACGCGGCGCTTGCCGTATTGCCGCTCGCGGCGCTGTTCTGGAAAGGAAGCACGAAGTGGGGCGCGCTCGCCTCCACGCTGTGGACGGCTCTTGCGGTCACCGCCGTGGCTGTCTTTCAAACTTCCATTCCCGCGCCACCGCCGGGACCTGGAATTGTGGCGTGGTCCTTGGCGGGCGTCGATATCCTGACGCGGACTCCGGCTGGTACAGCCGTGGCGGGATTCATGCCC
>SHUI01000036.1 GCA_009697455.1 Bryobacterales bacterium | reverse complement strand
AGAAGCGGTTAGAGGACGGCGGGAGCGGAAACCGGATCAGGAGGAGGCGACAAAAGATAGAGTCAATCGATTGGCAAAGGTCAAGAAAGGATCACTCAGCGCCGGCAAAGGCCGACGCAGAAGGCCTCTTTCGTGCATAATTCAGGTTGTACGGTAGTCGGACCGGATGTTGAATTGATCCACACGATTGGTCTGAACCGGATTGTACAGAAAGTTATTGATCTGTCCCGGCAGGTTCGGCTCCGGATAGAGGGCAACCATTCTGGCCGAAGTCGGGTCGATCGCGGAGGCGGGCATGATGTTTCCGGGCAACGGCAGACGCGGCGTGGAGCGGGGATCGTTGACGACCGTTCTGGGAAGCAGCGCCGAAAAATCGCCCTTGCGGAACGGCGCGATAGGTACGGAACTCAGAAACGTCTGCGCCTGCCGGGCACGCTTTCCTTCGTAGTCGCCGAAGAAGAAGAACTTGTCCTTGCCGTTGAATAGGCGCGGAATCACGACGGGCCCCCCCAGATTGAAGCCGAACTGGTTCAGCTTGAAGGGCGGGATGGGAAGAGTCGCGGAATCGAAGAAGTTCTTCGCGTCAAAGGCCGAGTTTCGCACGAACTCGTAGGCCGTTCCGTGAAGCTCGTTTCCGCCAGATTTATATGTGACGTTGATTATGCCTTGTCCGCCACCATACGCCGCCGGCGCGGAGCTGGTCTGAACCTTGAACTCATAAATCGAATCGACGGGCGGGAAGAAGATCAGCACGCCCGCGTCGGTGTCCACGCTGTTGATACCGTCGATGATGTAGGTCACGTCCTCGACCGGCGCGCCATTGATCACCGCGCCGTTGGTGCCGCGTCCGCTCGTGTAGCCAAGCAGACCGGATGCCCCACCGACGCCTTGCAGAACGCCGGGCGCCAACTGCACGAGTTGCGTGAAGTTGCGCGTGTTCAGCGGCAGATCGACGATCTCCTTCGCGAGCCGCACCTGCCCAATTTCGGACGACGCGGTATCGATCACAGCGGCGGATGCGCTGACGCTCACCTGCTCGGTGACCGATCCCAGTTCAAGCGCGATGTCGGCTTGCAGGCGTTGACTGACGCCAAGGCTCACTTCGGCGATGCGGTCGCGGAATCCTTGCGCCTTGACGGTAATCGAATAGCGTCCGGGCTGCAGGGGCAGGGAGTGGAATTCGCCGCTCGCGGTGCTTGAGACTGTCCTCAAGACGTTGGTGGTCAGGCTTCGGATCTCAACCGTCGCGCCCGCGACGGGGCTCTTCGAAGGATCGGTAATCACGCCCGTCACTGTCCCCAACTCAAACTGGGCGAAGGCGGGAAAGGACAGCAATAAACTGAAGAGTAGCGCGGTGAAACGGAACATGCGGAACCTCTCTCCCTTGCACGAATTATCCGCCATGGCCCGGCAAAGCGCAAGGGAGCGGCGGCTTGTAACGGCTTGTATCGCGCCGCTGGGCGGCTCTATGGATGAGCAAAAGGAAGGCGGGGCGTTAACATAATTAACAGGCACGACACTTTATGGGAATAGGGCACGTCGCTGTGGGGCTCAGTCTCAAACGGATCGATCCTGAATCAAACGTGGGGTGGCTGATACTCGCCGCGCTGTTGCCGGACTTCCTGCTCGGCTGGTTCGCGCTGGGTGGCTGGGAGAGTTACGCGCCGCCTGCCGGATACGAGTCTAAGCACTACCTCCTGTTCACATTTCCCTGGTCTCATGGTCTCGCTGCTGGGCTAATCTGGGCAGCAACTGGCGCCTTTCTGGCGTTCTTGATTACTCGCCGGCGCCGATGTGCACTTGGTGTGGCAATTGCCGTGTTGTCACACTTCGTGCTCGACGGAATTGCGCAGGTCAAAGGCCTGCCGCTCGTATTGAGCGGCTCGCCGGTCTTCGGGCTTGGGCTGTGGCGCCATCTTCCGTTCGAATTGGCGCTCGAGGCCGGAATGACCGTGGCGGGACTGTGGATTTACCTGAATACCACGAGAGAGCACTTGCAGCGGACCGGGACCGGGATGGCGATCTATACCGCCGTTCTAGCCGTCTTCCTCGTCATAGGCCAGTGGCGTGCAGCCGGGCTGCCATCACGTGCGGCCCTGATTACGAGCTGGTTGATGGCTCCTCCAATCATGGCCGGAATCGCTCTCTGGTTCGACCGTCGGCCGCGATCCGGACGCAGGGGCTTAGCTGCTAGAGTAGTGCTTGAAGGCATGATTCTCCGCATTCGATTCGGCAGAGGGATGAAGGTTAGCAAGGTTCGTGGAAAGAACCGCCGGATCGCTCTCATGATCGCGTCGGTCCTCACGCCTTTTTCCCTGATGGCTGCGGTTCTCGGATTGTGGCGGCTCGGAAGCGACCTGAGTTGGGTCGGAGAGTTTGCAATTCCAAGCGGGCCGCTTTCTCATTGGCAGGTCTGGCTATCCGCCGCCGCCGGAATCGAGACCTGCTCACTCGCCCTTGGGAGATACGGAAGAGGGGAAGACAGCGCGGCGGAGTGATATTCTGGTTAGAGACCGGAATCTCCTCCATGCGGCCTGTCGAATATCGAACCTCTCGCTCCTTCTACGGCTACTTTCCCGTGGGAGTGAAGTGGCTGCTCATTTCAAATATTTCATTATTTATTCTCTATTACGTTGCAATTCGAATCCTCCCCGATTTGACGCCCCTCTTCCGCCTGTTGTCGCTCGCTCCGCGCGCGGTCTTGCAGCATTTCGCGGTATGGCAACTTGGTTCGTACATGTTCCTGCACGACCCGATGGGTTTCGGGCACATCCTTTTCAACATGCTGACTCTTTGGATGTTCGGCGCGGATTTGGAGCGCGACTGGGGAACGAAGCGCTTCTTGACGTACTATTTTATCTGTGGTGTGGGCGCCGGCATCTGCGACGTGCTATTCAACGCCGCGTTCGGCAGCCTCGACACGCGGACCATAGGCGCCTCGGGCGCGATCTACGGACTGCTTCTTGCATTTGGCTTGCTCTATCCCGACCGCGTGGTGTTGTTCAGTTTCCTGTTTCCAATGAAGGCTAAGTACTTCGTGATGATTCTGGGCGCGATCGCGTTTCTCAGTTCTCTCGGCAGCAACAGCGGAGTAAGCCACATTGCGCATCTCGGCGGCATGGTGTTCGGCTTCGCTTACCTCCGGGGACGGTTCATGAAAAGGGTCGACTTCGGCTTCGTCAATCGGGAGTATCAGGCGTGGAAACTCCAGCGCGCAAAGAGGAAGTTCCAGGTCTATATGAACAAGAATCGCCGTGACCGGGACGTCTGGAAGCAGTGAAGCGCGGCGCTCCTCCGATAGTTTATATTTAGAGTTCTTCCCCAAAGCCAAAATTATGACGAATACCCCTATCACTGTCGCCCATGGCGATGGCATCGGCCCGGAGATCATGGAAGCCACGCTCCTCATTCTGAAGGAAGCCGGCGCGGCTCTCGAAATCGAGCAAATAGAGATTGGAGAGAAGGTTTACCTGCGCGGCAACTCGGCTGGAATCGATCCCAGTTCGTGGGATTCGCTGCAGCGCACGAAAGTCTTCCTGAAGGCTCCCATCACAACCCCGCAGGGAGGCGGCTTCAAGAGCCTGAATGTCACTACCCGCAAGACGCTTGGTCTTTACGCTAACGTCCGTCCGTGCGTCTCCTATCACCCGTTCGTTGACACGAAGCATCACAACATGGACGTCGTGATCGTTCGCGAAAACGAAGAGGATCTGTACGCCGGCATTGAGTACCGCCTGAGCCCGGACGTGATGGAGTGTATCAAGCTGATCTCGCGGCCCGGCAGCGAGAAGATTGTCCGGTACGCCTTCGAATACGCCCGGCGGCATGGGCGCAAGAAGGTCACCTGCTTTACCAAAGACAACATCATGAAGATGACCGACGGTCTCTTCCACAAGGTGTTTGACGAAATCGCCGCAAGTTATCCGGACATCGTGAACGAGCACTGGATCGTGGACATCGGCGCGGCGAAACTGGCCGACACTCCCGAAGCGTTCGACGTGATTGTGATGCCGAATCTCTATGGCGATATTCTCTCGGATGTGGCGGCGCAGATCGCGGGTTCGGTGGGCCTTGCCGGATCGGCGAATATCGGCACTCAATGTGCGATGTTCGAGGCGATTCACGGTTCCGCTCCGCGGCGCGCGGGACAGAACCTGGCGAACCCGTCCGGCTTGCTGCTTGGCTCGGTACTAATGCTGGTGCACATCAATCAGGCGGAAGTTGCGGCACGCGTTCACAATGCATGGAAGCGCACGATTGAAGACGGCGTTCACACTTACGATATTTACGAAGAGGGTGTCAGCAGCCAGAAGGTGGGTACAAGGGAGTTCGCGCAAGCCGTCGTGGCGCGGCTCGGCCAGTCTCCGCAAAAACTGAAAGCGGCAAACTACGCGAACGCGCCGGACAGTGGACAGGGCGGCACGAAGGAAGCCTCGCAGGCTGCGCCGTCGGTGTCGTTGATGGGCGTCGATATTTTCGTGGGGTCTTCGGAGGCGCCGAATACGCTCGGGCCCATGGTCCAGAAAGCCAACGGCGGCGGACTTGAGGTCGCGATGATCGACAACCGCGGCGTAAAGGTCTGGCCGAACGGAAAGCCGGAGACCTTTTGCACGGACAGCTTCCGTTGCCGCTTCACCGCGCCCGGCGGCGGTGCAGTCACACAAGGGCAGATTCTGGATTTGCTCCGAAGATTGAACGATTGCGGCTTCGACGTCGTGAAGACGGAAACGCTGCGTAACTACGACGGCAAGCCCGGCTACACGCTCGCGCAGGGCGAATAAGGCGCGTCCTATGGGTACGCCGAAACCGCTGGTTGCGGTGATAATGGGCAGCAAGTCGGATTGGGAGACGATGCGGCATGCCGCCGCGATCCTTTCGCAGTTCGGAGTCCCTCACGAATGCCGCGTCGTTTCGGCGCATCGGACGCCTGCATTGCTCGCGGAATTCGCCGGTGGGGCGGAAGCGCGCGGTATCGAAGTGATTATCGCGGGCGCGGGCGGCGCAGCGCACCTGCCCGGAATGGCGGCCGCGAATACCGTGCTGCCGGTGCTTGGCGTGCCAGTTGAAAGCCGTGCGCTGAAAGGGATCGATTCTTTGCTCTCGATCGTGCAGATGCCCGCCGGGATACCGGTGGCGAGTCTGGCCATCGGCGAGGCCGGCGCGAAGAATGCCGGCCTGCTCGCGGTCGCGATCCTTAGTGCGAGCCGGCCGGAGCTGCGCGAATTGCTTCACAAATTTCGCGCGGAGCAGACGGAAAAAGTGCTGCAGGACACGCTCGAGTGAAGCTCCCGATTCTGCCGGGTTCCACGATCGGCGTGCTCGGCAGCGGGCAACTCGGCCGGATGTTCGCGATCTCGGCCCGGCGCATGGGATACCGCGTGCACACGTTTTCGCCCGATTCGGACACGCCGACCGGCCAGGTGGCGGATGTGGAAATAAACGCGGCTTATGAAGATCTCGACGCCGTGCGCGCGTTCGCCAGAGCCGTGAGCGCGGTCACTTTTGAGTTCGAAAACGTGCCCGCCGCAACAGCCGCGGCAGCCGCGGAGTGCGCCCACGTGAGACCCAGCGGGCACATCCTCCACACAACCCAGCATCGTCTGCGAGAGAAGGCATTCCTGACGAGCGCCGGATTCCCGCTCACTCCGTTTCATGCCGTCCGGACTTTGGACGATCTGGACGCGGGACTCGCGCGGTTCGGCTGCCCCTGCGTGTTGAAGTCGGCCGATTTCGGCTACGACGGGAAGGGTCAGGTGAAACTTTCGGCGCCTTCGGAAGCAGCGGCCGCGTTCGATTCGCTGCGTGGCGCGGGGTCGTCGGCCGAAGCTGTTCTCGAAGCCTGGGTGGAGTTCGAGCGCGAGTTGTCAGTGGTTTCGGCACGTGCGGCCGACGGTTCCACGGTTCACTATGGCCCCATGAACAACACGCACCAAAACCGGATTCTGGATATCGCCGTGTCGCCCGCGCCCATCGACCCGCGCGTCTCGCGCGAAGCGATCGCCATCGCTTGCGGCGTCCTCGAGGCGCTCGATGTCGTGGGCGTGTTGTGCGTCGAGATGTTTCTGGCGAAAACGGGGAAGCTCCTTATCAACGAACTCGCGCCGCGCCCGCATAACTCGGGACACCTCACCGTGGACGCCTGCGTGACCAGCCAGTTCGAACAGCAACTGCGCGCTGTGTGCGGCCTGCCGCTGGGATCGGCGGAGTTGCTGCGGCCCGCGGCGATGGCGAACTTGCTGGGCGACTTATGGGCGAACGGCGAGCCGGACTGGGCGGCAGCCTGCGCGAATCCATGGGCGAAAGTGCATCTTTATGGGAAGCTTGAACCGCGCCCAGGGCGGAAAATGGGGCATATCACGGTCCTGGCGGACACTGCGGCGGAGGCCGAGCGACTGGTTCGAGCCGCGCGCGCGAGCTTATAGGTCCTATTTTTTCGGAATGAGCGGCATCGGCGTTCCAAGTGGAACCCAGCCCTCTTCGAAGTATTTTTCGTTCTCGATCTTCACCTGAAGCGATTTCTGCGTTTTTTCCATCCACTCTTTGAAACCAGCCTGCTGGATTTCCTTGTAGATGGTGTCGCGGACTTCGTCAAAGGGCTGCGTGAGAACATCCTCGGCTCGGAACAGATAAAAGCCGTTAGCTTGCCGCACAGGATCGCTCACCTGTCCCTTCTTGAGCGCGAATACGGCCGTCTTGATGGCTTCGGGAACGTTGTCGGTATTCCGAATTGTCCCAAAGTCTCCATTCTTGGAAGCCGAGGCAGCGTCTTCGGAATTTTCCTTCACCAGTTTGACGAAATCCGCGCCGCCGCGAATCGCCGCGGCCAATTTCTCGGCCTTTGCCTTCGCCTCCGGCTCGCTAAGCGGCTTCTTCCTGTCGGTGGCGGCGGCCGGAGTCGCACTAAAAGAGATATAAATCACCTTGAGCGCCACCTGCCGAAACCGGTCTCTGTTCGCCTCGTAAAACGCCTTTTGCTGATCCAGTTGGACCACGATCTCGCTCATCGCCTGATTGAGTTGCGCGCTCGCCAGCATTTGCAGCCGGTTCATCTCAAGGGTCTGTTTGAGCGCGCCGCTTTGATCGAGTTTCGCGGCCTGCGCCATCGATGCCAATCGCAGCAGGAAGGCGTACTGCTGCACGAAGGCCTTCTTGTCCTTCGCGGCCGCGGGACCGACGGCAGCGAGCATCGCCTCCAGTTCGGCTGAGGAGATTTTCCTCCCTTCCACGGTCACTACCGGGACGTCAGGTGAAATCGTTGAAAGCTGGACGGTCGGAACTTGGGCCAGGGCGGAGACGGAGAAAAAAAGGCCACCGGTCAGGAGACAGTTGCGAATCTTCATGCGTATTCTCCGAGTTTAACATGGGCCAATCGGGGCAAGCCTCTCAACGAATGCCGATAACCATCGAATCCGGACCCGTCAAGTGCTCGACACGCGTCTCGCGGAAGCCGGCATCCTTCATCCAGCCCTGGCAATCGGCGCCGGTGAAATCGAATCCGGCAGGAGACTCAATCAGCATGTTGAGGCTCATCATCAAGCCAAAGGCGTTCTTTGAGCGGTCGTCGTCGATGACGCTTTCATAGACAATCAGCGCACCGCCCTCAGGCACGGCATCGTAGGCTTTGCGAATCAGCATGCGCTTGTCGTCGATGCCCCAGTCGTGCAGGATGTGGCCCATCAGAATCACGTCGGCTCGGGGAAGCGGCTGCTCGAAAAAGCTCCCGGCGGCAAAGCGCACGCGGCCGGCGACGCCCTGCTTTTCGGCATACTCTTCAAAGATGGGTCCGGCCTCGGCCAAGTCGAAGCCGACGCCCGACAAGTGTGGATTGGCCAGCGCGATCTGCACCGCCAGATCGCCCTGCGCCGCGCCGGCGTCGGTGAAAGTCTTGTAGCCGGCCCATGGAAAGTTGGAGGCAATGGCCACGTTCGCCCCGTGGCTGATGCCGGTCATCGATGCCAGGAACGACTTCAGGCGCGCGGGATCGGCATACAGAGCCTCGAAGAGTGGAACGCCGCCGCCGCGGGCTTCGTTCTGTGGCAGGCCGGTCCGAAGAGCTTCGGTGAGGTGATGCCAGAAGCCATAGAGGCGCTGGTTCGCCATTTCGAGGATGCCGCCGATGTAGGAGGGCTTATGTTTGTCGAGAAACGCGTCGGTGGCCGGAGTGTTGGAATATGCGCCGTCCGAGCGCCGCAGAAATCCCAGCGCGACCAAGGCGTCCAGAAAATCGCGTGCGGATCGTGGATGCAGGCCGGTCCGGCCCTGGATGCTTTCGAGCGGCTGCGGTCCCTGAGCCAAATCGGTAAACAACTCCATCTCCACTGCGCTCAACAGGATCTTCGAGGGCCAAAATCCCAAGCCCACCTGCATGATTGATTCTGGCGTTGGATGCTCGCTCATTGCGCTTTCCTTTGTCCGTGACTTCGGTAATTGGGCGTTGCAGCAGCACATGAGTATACCGCAGGGAGCGTGTTTGTACAGGTTCGGGCGCGCTTCCGACGCTTCCGACGGCAGGCATGCGGCAGCGCCTGCTCCACAACCGTTTCGAGCCGAAGGATGCTACTGCGTCAGCGCCTCGCTTCACTCCGCGCAGACGCTTCGCTGCGCTTCACCTGAGCGCGGCGGCGCCCGGCCTCCAAATTCGCGGCGCTTTTCTGTTTGGCCTCCTCGCTCACTTCGATCTTGTTCACTACTTTGAGCGCGCCCGCGTTTCTTGCCAAACGCGTCGCCGTTCCCTTGTGCTGCAAGACGCCGGTTTTTCCTTCGAGCGTGGCGACGCCGCCCTGAACGCGCACGGTGAACTTGTTGGTCGAGATCTTCGATTTCTCGAGACGCGCGCGGATGTCCTTTTCAAGGGCCGCATCGTTCTGCGCCGTGCTTGCTGGCGCGGGGGCCTTCCGGGCGGATGGGGCAGTTGCCGTTGTGGTTGGAGTTGGTGTTGCAGCCGGTTTAGCAGCCGGCGCGGCCTGGCTTAAGCCTGCGAATGCAGCGAGAAAGGCCAGAGCGGGCATGTAATGAAGCATTCCGCTCTCCTTCGATTCGAATACGTACTCAAGTTACCACAAAAAAGCGTCAGGCTTTCTTGATATCGTCTTTGGCGAAATCCCATTCAACGGCGCGCTTTTCCTTGGCGGACTTGTTCACCATGTGCGCCACCGCCGCCGCGTGATGTCCCACAGCCGCGTCCTCGTAGTAAGGCTTCCGCGTCTTGATGGATTCGAAGAAGTAGCCGAAGTGGGGGACGGTGGCCTCGGGGCCGGTGTCCTTGAATTCCTCCGCTTTTGGACGAGGCCGCTTCGCCGCGGCGATTTCGGTCTGCTGAACCTTCGGGTCCTTGTAGTAAGCCTCTTCGAGCGATTTCGGCCAGCTTTCGACGATCCAGCGGTTGTCTTCGGTCACGTGCTCGGGAATCAGCGTCAGGCCGCCGAATCCAATGCGCAGGCTCCCTTCCGTCCCGAGAATCTGGAACGACCCGTCGGCAGTCAACTGGTTGTTGAACGTCGAACTCAGATTGACCGCGAACCCCTCGGGGTATTCGAGAACTCCGTTGATGGTGTCGGGGACGTCGCGGTTCTCCTTCCAACGGTAGAGTTGGCCCATGGCCATCGCGGTGGAAGGCACTTTCGCGTCCATCAGGAAGTGGATCGTGGTCGCAAGGTGCACGAACAGGTCGGTCGCGATGCCGCCCGAGTAGTCTTCAAAGCAGCGCCAGCGAAAGAAGCGTTCCAGACTGAAGGCTCGCTTGGGCGCGGGACCGAGGAACATTTCCCAGTTCACGGTCTTCGGGGACGCATCTGGCGGTATTGGATAAATCCAGGCCCCGGAGGCCGTGTTCCGGTTGTAGGCGGCGCGGATCAGCGTGACTTTGCCGATCTTCCCCGCCTTGATCATCTCCTTCGCTTTGCGCTGGGTTGCGGAGCTCACCCCTTGGCTGCCTACCTGGACCATGCGCCCCGTGGAGCGCGCGGCCTCGATGATTTCGCGGCCCTGGGCAGCGGTGAACGTGAGAGGCTTTTCCGAATAGACGTCTTTGCCGGCGCGCACGGCGTCGAGAATAATTTGGCGATGCCAGTGATCCGGCGTTGCGACGACCACGGCGTCGACGGACTTGTTCGCCAGCACGTCATGATAGCTCGCGAATACTTTCGCCTGGCCGCCGGTGCGTTCGACGGCTCGCTCGACGCGTCCTGTGTAGGCATCGACCACGCCCACAATCTCCGCTCCGGGATGTTTCTGGATCGCGGTCATCAACTCGTGAGCGCGCGCGCCGCATCCGATCATCGCGACCTGAATGCGATCGTTAGCGCCGACTGGTGCGGCGCTCGCGGCGAGCGTGGCTCCAGCCTGAAGGAAGCTGCGGCGAGTCGGGGTCATGGGTTCTCCTGTCACCCGATTATACAGTGGGTGGGGCGCTGGGCGGACCGAGTCGTTCACTCCTCGACGCGCATTCGGGTATCCCTTTCACCCAGCTATTCGCGGTGGCTCCGGCGCCCTGGTCCCGCTGGCGCAGACGTCGTACCAAATATCGTCGAGGTCACGCTCGGCCAGCGTGGCGATACGAATTCACTTCATCTCGTGTCGGTGTTCAGATCCTCTTCATCCAAGCGTTTCTTCCGCGGGCTTCTACGCGTTCGGTATGCTCGCCTCGTCAGACAGCTTCGAATCCCGCCCGGAAATCTCATCGGGATGCTTCAAGGCACCGATCGCGTTCCCGGAGCAAGTGCAGGCCCTCGCGAAGGACCTCGCTGACAGTTTGGTAAAGGCCGGTCTGGACTTTGTCCTTAATGAGCTGTTCCAACTCGGGAGTGAGAGAGATGTTCACAGCGACTCCTTTTTTGGATCGGACTCTGGAAGAATATCAATTCTTCTTACTAGGGTTGCTGCCCAGGTTTGCCCCTAAGACCCGGAGAAAGTTAAACTCGTCAGTAACGCAGACCCTTTCATGAGCTTCTTTACAACACGCCAACTGGCTCCTCTGACCTTGCTAATCGTATGGCAAATTGCCTCAGCCGCCCCGCAAGACGAGTCTGCCTTCGCGGACGCGCAGGCGTTCCTGGGAACCTACTGCCGAAGCTGCCACGATGGGAAATCCGCCGTTGCCGGATTCAGCCTCGATCGCGTCGCCACCGCAGCCACGCTTCGCACCGACCCGCGGAAATGGATTCGCGTAACAACCCGCGTTCGCAACGGCGAAATGCCGCCCAAGGGATCCCCCGCGCCGCTGCTTGATCAGCGGGAGCGCTTTGTCGAGTGGGCGGACAACGCGCTCCGAACCGAGGCTTGCGCCAGCGGCATCGTGCCAGGGCCGTCTCCTATCCGTCGATTGAACCGCGACGAATACACCGCCACGCTTCGCGATTTGCTCGACATGCATCTCGACGTTGGCCACGCCCTTCCAGCCGACGGCGCGGGCGGCGAAGGCTTCGATAACGCCGCCGAGACGCTCTTTCTCTCTCCCCTTCACTCCGAAAAGTACATGGAGGTAGCGAAATTCGCCATGGATTTCGCCGCCAAGGAATTCAAGTCGCGAGCCAAGGTCCTGGTCCGGACGCCCGGCCCAGGCGTCTCGCCGAATCAAGCGGCACGGGAGATCCTCGAGAATTTCCTGCCGCGCGCGTTTCGCCGCCCGGTGCGCGCGGACGAAGTCGCGCCCTACCTCGCCCTTTTTCAAGCCGCGCAAAAAGAGGGCCAGTCCTTTGAGGAATCGGTATTCTTCTCGCTCCGCGCCGCGCTCGTCTCGCCGATGTTTCTCTTTCGCGTCGAGCCTCCGAACCGCGGTCTGCAGGCGCGCCCGCTCGATCAATTCGCGCTGGCTTCCAGGCTCTCGTATTTCCTTTGGGGGAGCATGCCCGACGAGATGCTCTCCGACATCGCCGCCGCAGGCAAGCTTCAGGACCCTAAGGTGCTCGAAGATCTGGTCGCGCGCATGATCCGCAACGACCGGTCGCTTGGCTTCGCGCAGCGTTTCACCGAACAGTGGCTTCGCACGCGCGAGTTGGGAGCCGAAAAAATGCCGGACCCCAAACTGTTCCCCACGTACGCGGCCGATGAGGAACTGCGGTCCGACATCCGGTTTGAACCGATTCTTTTCTTCCGCGAAATTCTCCTCCGGGACTTGCCGCTCTGGAATCTGCTGACCTCGAAACACACGGTCGGCACAAGCAATCTCGCGAAACACTACGGAGTGAAACTGCCGGTACGCCAAGCGGCCACGAAGCAGCCGCAGTGGGTAGAGCTCCCGGAAGGTTCGAGGCGCGGCGGTCTGCTCGGAATGTCGGCGGTGCTTGCGGTATCGTCGTATCCTTACCGGACGAGTCCCGTGTTGAGGGGCGCATGGATACTCGATGCCATCCTCGGCACGCCGCCGCCGCCCCCTCCGCCAGGCGTACCCGCGCTCGAAGAGGCGCACGCAACCGCGACTCCAAGAACCGTTCGTGAGCGGCTCACGCAGCACCGCGAGAATCCCGCATGCGCCGGTTGCCACAGCCGCATCGACGGTCTGGGATTCGCGCTTGAGAACTACGACGCGATCGGGCGTTGGCGGGACGAGGAGGCGGGCAAACCAGTCGACACCTCCGGCGAACTCTCGGACGGAACGAAATTCCAGGGGCCAGAGCAGATGAAAGCCGTACTTCTTGAGAGGAAGGACTACTTCATTCGCAACCTTACAGCCAAGATGTTGGGTTACGCTCTTGGGCGCGGTCTCACCCTGAGAGACTCGTGCACTGTGGATGACATCGTCTCGAAATTGAAGGAGAATGACTACAGTGCGCAAACGCTGATCCGGGAGATCGTGTCAAGCGTGCCGTTTCGGAATCAGGCGGCCATGCCGCCGCCCGCGCCATTGCGCGCTCGGAAGGAGCAAGACAAACCATGACGGTTCGAAAACCCTACCTTTCCCGCAGAACGCTGCTGCGGGGCGCGGGTGTCGGCCTCGGGCTCCCATGGCTAGAAGCGATGGTTCCCGCATCCGGATTTGCATCGTCCGCGATTCCAAAACCTCCTGTGCGCATGGCGGCGCTCTACATGCCGAACGGCGTGAACACCAGCGCCTGGTCGCCCGAGGCGGGCGGCCGCGATTTCAAGCTCTCGCCCACTCTGGAGCCTCTTGCCGATCTCAAAGATCAGGTAACCGTGCTCAGCAATCTTTGGAACGAAGCGGCCAAGGGCGGCGACGGCCATTACGTTAAAGAAGCCGCTATCCTCACCTGTGCCACCATCAAGAAGACACCGGGCGCCGATCTCGGCAATGCCGTTTCGATGGATCAAGTCGCCGCGCAGGGAGTTCGTCACCTGACGCCGCTTCCATCGCTTGAATTGGGCGTGACGCCCGTCGCGATCGGCGTGGACGCCGTTGTCGGCTACACCCGAGTCTACGGATCTCACATTGCGTGGAGCAGTCCGACGACGCCGCTCGCGCGCGAGATTAATCCGCATTCCGTTTACCAGCGGCTGTTCGGCGCCGCCTCCGGGCGCACGGCGAACTCCGCCAAGATGGATACGCTGCTTCTCGATCGTGTTCTTGGCGACGCAAAGCGTCTACGCGCCGAGGTGGGAGTGGCTGACCGCGTGCGGCTCGACGAGTATATGTCGGTCATGCGTGGGCTTGAAGAACGGGTTGCGCGCGCGGGCGATCCCGCGGCAAGCGCGTGGAAGGCCCGCGTTCCAATCGATCCCAAAACAACGCCAACCGATCGTCCGAAGGACCACGCCGAACATGTCCGTTTGATGCTCGACATGATCGCGGTCGCGTTCCAGAGCGATACCACCCGTATCAGCACGTTCATGTTCGGAAATTCGGTGAGCAACGTCAGCTTCCGTTTCCTCGAAGGCGTCGGAGCGGGCCATCACGACGTGTCGCACCACCAGAAGGATCCGGACAAGTTGCGGCAATACCAGCTCATCAATCGCTGGCACGTCGAGCAGTACGCCTATCTGATGCACAGGCTTCGCGAAATGAAGGAGGGCGAGGGGACGGTTCTCGACAACTCCATGATCCTGTTCGCCTCTGCGCTGAGCGACGGCAACAGCCACAACATGCACAAGCTCCCGATCGTGCTGGGCGGGCGCGGCGGGGGACGAATCGATTCGGGGCAGCACCTGGTTTACGGCGAGGACTCGCCGCTCGCGAATCTGTATGTCTCAATGCTCGATGCTTTCGGGACGCCGGTCGAACGCTTCGCGGACAGCACAGGGCCGCTCGCCGGTTTGCTGAAGGGTTAAGGGCCCGTCATGAAACAACATTTGCCGCTTGCGGCCGGTGGGGCATGCGATCGCTTTTTGTCGCCTGCCTTTCTAGGCGCACACGAGAGCGAAGTGCGATGAAACGGCTTGTCGCTCGGCTTTCTTGCGCTTTGATCGCAGCGGTCACGCTCTTTGGCTCGGATGTTTCGGGCATCTGGGTGGGGCAGGTCGCCGCGAGGAACGGAGAGTTTCAGGACATCTCATTCAAGTTCACCCAGCGAGGAACCAAGCTTGAAGGCAAGGCCTACGGCGATTACGGAAGCACGCCGATCTCGGAAGGCCTCATCGCAGGCGACCTGATTACATTCATCGTCAAAGCGCCGGAGCAGGCGGGGAACCAGATCAACGAAACGAGGCTGCGCTTTACGGGAAGCCTGCGGTCCGGTGAGATCGAACTGATTCGCGAGCGCGAGAGTTCCACAAATGCCGGTAACGCCGGGGGCGTGCAGTTTCGGGGCGGCACGAAGCAGACGATCCGGCTGAAGCGGCTAATCTGAAGCCGCCTCCGTCCGTTTTCGCCCGGCCGCTGAGTTGCTCGTCTACCGGGCTCTCGCCGGCGGCGGAATACCGTCGCCCAGAATCGAAGCGCCGCCTTCGCTCACGTAATTACGGTTCCATGCCGGGATCTCGATAACCACGTCCCCCTTCACCACGGCTTGGCATCCAAGGCGGGAGTGAATCGTGAGGTCGGCCGCCATGTCGAGCCGGTCCTCTTCGTCTTCTTCCATCGGGGACAAATTCTGTTCGCCCTGCCTGATCACTACATGGCACGTCGTGCAAGCGCAGTTCCCTCCGCAGGCATGCTCCAGGTGCAACCCGCTTTTGGGGAAATTCAACGCAATATCGAGCAGGGAGCCGGGAAGCCCGTGACCCGTGTCCTTAAGAATCGCGGGATCGTACTCCACGGTGATGTTGGCCGGCAGGAACGTTACGCTTGGCAAATTCCATTGTACCGTGAGGAGCGGCGGCATTGTACGAACTTCCTCGCCGCAATGGTAGAAAGGAACGAATGCCCAGCATCATCATCGTGGGGGGAGGCATAATCGGGCTCGCCACCGCGTACCGCCTGGGGCAGCGCCGCCCCGGGACGAGCGTCATCGTGCTCGAAAAAGAAATCCAGGTGGGCCGTCATCAAACCGGTCACAACAGCGGTGTCCTGCATTGCGGACTCTACTACAAGCCGGGATCGATCAAGGCGCACATGGCCGTCGAAGGCATCCGCCAGATGGTGGAGTTCTGCGAACTTCACCGGATTCCTCATGAAATATGCGGCAAACTCGTGGTTGCCGTCGACGGCGCCGAAGTTGAGCGGCTGCGAGAACTTCATGAGCGGGGGCGCCGGAATGGCCTGCAAGGCCTTCGCTGGCTTGGCCGCGAAGAGATGCTCGAGATCGAGCCGAACATCGGCGGAGTGGCTGGCCTGCGAGTGCCGCAGGAAGGCATCGTCGATTACGCCCAAGTTTGCGCCGCGTTGGTCCGCGAGATCACCGCGGCCGGTAACAGCGTTGTCACGAGCGCCCAAGTCCAGGGGCTCGAGACCAGCCAAGCCGGCTGGCTCGTGAAGACTACCGCGGGCGATTTCTCAGCCAACTTCGTTATCAACTGCGCCGGGCTCCATTGCGACCGCGTCAGCGCCCTCACCGGGCAAAAACGCGAGGTCCGCATCGTCCCTTTTCGCGGCGAGTACTACCAGATCCGGCCAGAACGCCGTCATCTTGTGCGGCACCTCATCTATCCCGTGCCCGATCCGCGCTTTCCGTTTCTGGGCGTGCACTTTACACGGCTGATCCAAGGCGGCATCGAGGCTGGTCCGAACGCCGTGCTGGCTCTGGCGCGTGAAGGCTACCGTAAGACCGACATCAACTTTCGCGACATCGCCGACATCGCTACCTACAGCGGTTTCTGGCGCTTCCTGGCCAAGTATCCCGGCATGTGCGTCAACGAACTTTGCCGCTCGTTCAGCCGCCGTCTCTTCTGCGAGTCTCTCCAGCGGCTTGTGCCCGCAATCCGCGAAGACGATCTCGTAACCGGCGGCGCGGGCGTTCGTGCCCAAGCCCTCGATCCATCCGGCGCGCCGCTCCAGGATTTCTACTTCGTCGCGCGTCCAAACGCCCTGCACGTACTCAACGCCCCGAGCCCCGGCGCAACCGCCTCACTCGCTATCGGCGATGAGATTGTCGCGCAGCTTCCGTGACCGTGGCTCATTTAGAGGCACTGGCATGTAGCGACTCCGGGGCGGCGGGCGTACCCACGGGATCTCCGCCCGTGCTCCTGAGACTTGGCCGTGAAGAACGGGGAGAAAACGGTCAGACGAATACCCGCTGCCGCCTGCCACCCAACTTGTCCGTCACTTCGGGATGATCGCGAATGAGGTGAACGGTATGCTGAAGCGAAGCCCCAAAGCGCCCAGTGGAACGTCGGACTTGAATTCAATGACGCCGCGTCTGCCGTCCAGCCCGCTGCCGAACATTCGTACCGAGGAATCCGCGATCTGGTTGCCGCCATCCATCGAGCGGTTTTGAGACGGCATCAGGCTTGTGCCCTGTTCGTCGCGGAAGCTCACCGTGAAGTTCGCTCTCGATATTCCCGGGTTTACAATCGCGAGCGCCGTGACGTACCCGGAATTGTCGAATGGGAGCAGGAAGGTCAGGTTTCCGGACGTCATGGATACAGCGGCTTCGTAAGCGAGATTTGCATTCTTCTGCTGGAAGATCGCTTGGCCTCGAATGCTTTCGCCACCCGCAACGAGTTCGGCAAACCCTTGAACTGTGGTGGCGCCGGCATCGTCGATGGTCTCGTAGATGACCGAGCCCCCTGGCGGAATCGAATCCGAGAGAACGCTCTGACTGGTCAAGACGCGGCTCAGCGGGGCGAGTTGATTCAGCGTCAGCGCCAGAGGCGCGCCCAGGCCGGACCGCAAGTTCAAAGTGAAGCGCACGGTCTGGGTAGGATGGGTATTCGTCAGAATCAGTAGCGTCTTCCAGCCGCCATACGCCGCAATTTGCGCCATCAAGGGGTTCCCAAGGGTCACGGCTCCAGCCGTCGGCGCGTCCCTCGAAATCACGGCGAGTGTGGTGAAGGGCGTACTGAAACGCAAGCCTAAAGCGGCGAAGTCGGCATTTGACGAGTCGAAGTCGAGCATTCCCCGCTGGCCCGAAACGAACGAGCCGGCCAGATTCGCCGCGGCATCGGCCACGTGCTGCCCCGCATTGAGGCGCACGGTCCTTGAACCGGTCTCCTGACCGTTCCCATTGCGCGCCGTGATCGTCACGTCGCCCGCCGTGGCGCTCGTGTTCACGATGGCGAGGGTTGTGACGTATCCGCTGGCGTTGTCGAAAGGAATGGAAAAGTGGCGTCCTCCGCGTTCCATGGGTACGGCGGCTTCGAAATTGAGTCCCGCCGGATCTCTCTGACGAAACACCGCTTGACCGCGCACGCCCGGGGAACTTACAGCCAGCTCCGCATACCCCGTGACCGTATTCCGGCCCAAATCCTCGACGGTCTGGTAGGAAACGCTGCCCCCCGGCGGGATTGTGACCGCGAGCCGGTCGTCGGTCCGGGGCGCGTCGGTGGAACCGAGGCGTCTAAGCGTCAAGGTAAGCGGAAGCCCGTTATCGTCCCTGAAGATCAGGAGAAGCGAAGCGGAGGCATTGTTGTCGGTGTTCACGAGCACCACCGTCGTGCTCCATGCGCCGTAGGCGGCGATGTGGGACATTACGGGATTTGTGGCGACCGCGCCGACCTGCGAGATCGTGAACGTCTGACCCGCGGCAACAATCCTGCCCGACCGCGCGGCTCCCGGATTTGCGTCGTAGTTGAAAATCACTCTGCCTGGCCCGGTGCCGCTAGCGCCCGATGATATCGTGATCCAGGAATCCTGAGCCGCGGCCGTCCAGGAGCAGACTGCCGCCGTATTGACGGCGAAGCTGCCGGACGCCCTTACGGCGGTTACGCTCGCTGAAGACGGACTGAGGGCGTATGTACAAGGCAAGCTGCTAACCGTCAGTCTTACTTCAAGCACGGAACGATTGTTAGGGTTTGCGGGCTCGTAAACCTGAATGTATCCGACATATGGATCCGCCGACACCTGCAATCCGGTAAAATCGGTGGAAATCTGGATCGAATTCGTCGCGCTGTTACCGGTTTGGCCGCTCACGGGCGCTACTTTGAGCCAAGACCTGCCATCCACGGTCTCGGGCACCACTCTGAAATTCCTGATCAGGCTCGATGCGCCGATGTCGTTGTAATCCACCAGAACCCTGGCGCTTTGGGCGTTCGGGCTGAGTGGCAGAGGATCAAAAATTTCATCGTTGTTAGCCGCGTTTTGAAAGCGATACTGTTTGTCTTGGGGCGTAAGCGCCAACACAACGCCCACTTTCGCCGGAACTGTTGCTGCCCCGTTCAACAAGACGGTCAGGTATGCGAGGTATTTCCCGCGCGGGAGGTTCCCCGGCGTAGCAGTCGCGGTAATGGTAAGTCCGCTTACCTTCGCAGCCAACCATCCCTGTACTTGCGGCCCTTCAGGGATTCCGGCATAGGAGATCGAAACCGTGACGACCGCGTTCGCCGGAGCGTTACTTACGGTGAACGTTGTGGAATCGGGTAGTCCGCCTTCCTCCACGAAGATTGTCGCACTCGCGGGCGCCACACGAGCGAGTGGCGGCGACTGCCCGTGCACAAGTGCCTGCCCTAGCAGCCCTATGATCAGACCCGCGGATCTGATGGAAACGAGCGGCAGCCGGGCTACGGTAGTCATTGCGTCCCCCCATATCAAGGGTACTCCAAGACGAATAGTCCTGGCCGACGCTATAGGTCCGGTAACGTTTCGGACGCCTTGGCGTGGTCCGGCGAGCTCAAAGTGCACCGAGAATTGAGCTCCCGCATCGTCCCGCCAGCTGTGGCTCGGGCTATCGCTGGGAAATCACAGACTTGCCAAGCTATGGGATTCTTAACGCCGGTCGAAGGCGCACACTTTCACTGTTGCCAAGCGAGACAAGGCGATCGGTCGGATGCCGGATGTTTCAGGCACAACCCAAACCGAGAGAGAAACTCGACTAGTTCATGCCGGGCCATGGGGCCCTTGATCTCTTTTGCCCGCTTTTGGCGCCGAATGGGAGGGATCGGAAATGAATCCGCGTGAAGCGACGTTTTCGTTTGCCGGCAAGATGGTCTCGAGTAGAATTCCCTGCGTGGAGACGGATGGCTCCCACCCACGCGCGATCCTGGGATTTGGCCATGCAGGCCGTGAGGGATGCAGAACAAGGAATGTCCAGGGAGTTGAACACCCGGAGAAACACCCGGATACTCTCGCGGAGGAACTTCAGCTCTTCTACGACGAAGCGGGCGAGCGACCATCTTAACCGGGTTGCAGTTCAGCGCTTCAGCGATCGGCGGTTAGCCTGCTCTTTTCCAGTGCGCCGTTTTAAGCTGAATGCTGGCCGTTGCTTGCGGACGGACTGCAGCGTCAGCCGAGCTGTGCCACGGATGCGAGCGAAAGTGCTACCGGAATCACCGTGAGCGACCCAACTGATAGACGCCGCCATCGGCGAGAATAGCTTCCCCAGTCATCGAAGTGGCCTCGACCGCCAGGAAAAATACGATTCCGGCGACTTCCTCGACCGTGACAAGCCGGCCTGCCGGCGTTACCGCCTTCGCTTGCTCGAAAGCCTCTTCCGGCCATCCCGCGAAACGTGTGCGGATCAGCCCCGGGCAGACGGCGTTCACGCGGACCTGGGGTGCGAAAGCGCGTGCCAGCGACTTCGTCATCGAAACCATCGCGGCCTTCGACGCGGCATAAACGATCGAGCTTCCGGCCGAACTAAACGCCGCGGCCGACGCCACATTCACAATGGCCGGCGCCGGGGATTTCTTCAGCAGCGGCATCGCAGCACGAACGCAGTAAAAAGCACCCCGCAGGTTCGTGTCAAGCGTCCGGTCCCAGATCTCGTCCGTGAGATCTTCGAGCTTGTTGTGAGGTATCCGTGTGCTCCAACCCGCGTTGTTGACCAGGATGTCGAGCCTGCCGAAGCGCGTTTCGATCTCCGAGACCATCGCCTTCACGCTGGCTTCGTTTGTAACGTCGGCCTGCAATGCGATCGAGCCGGACCCCGGCCTCGCCGCATCGATCTCGCGAACGGTCGCTTCCGCGTCGCTTTCGGAACGGGCGTAATTCACTATCACCGCCGCGCCCTCGCATGCGAAGCGGAACGACATCGCCCGCCCCATTCCAGTACCGCCGCCTGTAACCAGGACTACATGATCCGTTAGCTTCATGAGCTAACAGTTTACATAATCCCCGTCCCCAGGTTCGCGATGTCCGGATGAACGAGCGACAGTTTTCCGGGCCCGAGCGGCTGCCCCATCTTGTGGGCGCTGATTGCGAGGTCGAATCGGTCTCGCGCGCCTGTCTTTTCGAAGATGTGCATAAGATGCACCTTGACAGTGCCCGTCGCAATCTTGAGCGCGGCTCCGATTTCCTTGTTCTTCATGCCGCGGCAGATCAGTTCCATGATCTCTCGCTCTCGCGCCGTAAGGCGAGGGGCAAGACGGGATTGCGTTTCCTCGCCGGGCAGGGCCGCTGGATCCGCGGCGGATGAAGTCTCAATCCAAATTCCACCCCTTCCAACCGCCCGCACGCAATCAAAAAGGTCCGAAACGGGCAGCGCCTTTTTCAAGACCCCTCGCGCACCGCCTTGGAGCGCGCGGAACGACTCAGCCTCGCTCCACTGCGTCACCCACAGCACGCACTGGCTTTCGGGCGCGGCGATACGCAGATGTTGAAGCAGATCGTGAATGGCTCCTGTCCCGGGACTTGCATCTATCAGGACGACCGCTGGGCCAAGCGCGGCAACCTGCTCCGCGACGTTCCGGATCTCGCAGGTAAATCCCGCAAGCCGCAGGTCCTCGCAGGCCTGAAATGCGGCTTTCAGTCCCTCAATCACTATAGGTTGCGCGTCAAAAGCGAAAACTGGAATTGGTTTCACACTGTCCCTCGATGCAATGATCGGTGGAGCAGTGCAAAATCTTTATTGCAGGCGGGGACGGTTTTGCTCGTTCATCACAAGGCCGTCAAAAATGGCGAGCACCTGTTTCCGGTAGCTATAGACGCGTTGCAGAGACTCCCGGAACCTTGGCTCAAAATCGCGGGCTTTCATCCATTTGTCGAGCATGTTGCGCGGAACGTCGATATCGTGGCGTAACTCCTCCGCGGTGTGGCCCCGCAGGAACAAGCCGTAGAAAAAGGCTGCTTCCCTTTGCGGCGCGAGCGGATCGGCTTCGTCGGCGGCAGTCATGACGTTTTATCGGCAAAATGCCAGTATAAACACAGGGCCGCAATTTGGGCAAGGCCTATATGGCCTATATGGGTCCCCATCCGAGCGGTCTCGCGCTAGATTCGGCTATCAGGGAGAGCACGCTGGTAATCCGGCAAAACGGCCACCGGTGGCCTTGCCCGCGCCTGGCCTCCCGCGCGATCCCATCTCCCGCGCCTGGGAAAGCTAATGAAGGTCCTGGGCGGAGTTCGTACATCGGAGCGCGATTTTCAGGCTGGCGCCTTTCCGCACAGCACAGTAATGGCGCCGCTTTGCACGGCGGCCAAGTCCACGCGGGCGGCGAGCCGCCCGCGGGACCGCGGAGGGCATCAGCCTTCCCGAATATCTTCCCATTCAAAATTGCGCGCGGATTGAAAGCTGGATGAGGCGCGGATCGCGCGCCGCGGTAAATTGCCCGAACTGCCCGTTGATCTGGGTTCCGGCGTTGTCGAACCGCGCGGTTGCGTCGAATGAGCTGAATTGCGTGTGGTTGAAGGCGTTGTAGAGTTCGCCGCGGAACTGAAGCCGGAATCGCTCGCGAACAGGGAAGTTCTTGAAAACCGCGATATCCCAGTTGTTGATGCCCGGGCCGCGCAGCAGTGACTTGGACATCGTTCCGAGCGTGAGCCTGTCCGGCACTCGGAACGCGTCCGTCCTGAAGTTTTTCGAAAATGTCTTCTCGCTCTTGGGCAGAACCGGATCGGTGATAACGAGAATGCGCGGGGATACGCTCGGCGTGCCGCTGAGGTCCACCGGAGTCACCTGGGAGTATCCGACCCCCACCGGCGCGCCGCTCTGAAAAGTGAGAATTCCCGACATTTGCCAACTGTTCAGTACAAAGCGTAGCGGGGCAGCGCTCCAGCGGCGTTCGGGAAGATCCCAGAGCCAGTTGATCTTCAAGATGTGCGCACGGTCAAATCCGGCAAGTCCATAGTTCCATGCCCGCAACGGAGCGGTAGTGTTGATTCCTCCAAATTCACCGTCGTTAAAATCGAGCGCCTTAGACCAAGTGTAGGCCGCGCCGAACTCCAATTTTCGCGCGAAGCGGCGCAGCGCGGTCGCCTGCAGAGAATGGTAGTTCGAGGTGCCCGCGTTCTCGTTGTAGCCAATCCCGTTGTAACCAACCACTGGCCGCAGGAAGACGTCGGGCAGCGGTACGCGCGTGTTCGTGGGGTCCGCATTGGCGGGATCGAAGCGCGTCCCGAGCGGAACGTCCTGCAAGCTTCGCTGCCACGCCATGTGCCGTCCAAGCGATCCCACATAGCCCACGTCGATAACGGTCCCAAATCCCACGTTCCGCTGCACCGTGAGGCTCATGTTCATTACGTTCGTGGCTTTCATGTCGCGCTCCCAACCCGTCACCGAAGGCGGGGACGTGAAACCCTGCGCGGTTCGGAACGTCGAAATATTTCCAAACTGCACAACCGGCGTCTCAACGAGCGGATAGGAGAAAATCGCCGCGGAATTGATGCCTAGGATACGGTTTGTAAACATGCCGAATCCCCCGCGAATCGCCGTCTTGCCGTCACCGAAAGGATCGTAAGCGAATCCGATTCGCGGCGCGGGGACGATTCCCGATGTCCGCACGAGCGCCCGAGGGTAGCTCGGGTCCTTCGACGTGACAATCATGCCGTTTACTGGATTCCCCGTTCCCGGCGCCACAAATCCGATCAACGCCGGCGAATACGTCACGCCCGACACCGGGTGAACGCCCACTCGAATGCCATTCACGATACCCGGCCGGATCAATTGCACTTTCTGGGCCGGGTTGTAAAGCGGCGGCGCGAATCCCGCGAGTTCGTTGTTGAAGTTCCAGAACGGCTCAAACCAGTTGAAGCGGACGCCGTAGTCGAGCGTCAGCTTCCGCGTGACCTTCCAGGTGTCCTGCACAAACCAGTCGACGCCGCGCGAGTAAATCCTCGAAACCGGATGCGCCGTAGCCTCCGTATAGCTGTTGAACACGCCGAGAATCGCGTTCGCGTAGGCATGGCCCGAATTGAACGGATTGTTCGCGTTGACGCCGAAATCGAACGCGCCGGCGAAGTTGTTCGCCCATGGGCCGTCGCGTTGCCGCAGCCGCTCGATGAAGACACCGGCTTTCAGAGTGTGTCCGCCGATGGTCTTCGCGAATGTGTCGCTGATGTTGTAGGCGTTGCGCGCCCCGTTGAAGGGGAATCTGCCGTCATAACTCAGGCTGGACGCGCCCACGACGCCGCCGAAGGTCATCGCCGGAAGCAGATCGAGCGGATTGTTCGCGGAATTCAGCGAACCCGCCGTGAACCCGTAGGTGCCTCGCTGCAGCGCCTTCATGTCCTCCGGCCTGATATCTGGAGGGCCGAACGTGTAAGCGTAACCGAACATCAACTCGTTAACCAGCGTGGGAGAAAAAATGTGCCGGTGATGAATCGAAACGTTCCCGCTCTTGCTGTTTACGATGGATTTCAAGACCGGGAACTGAGCTGTCATCTGCGCGCCGTTTGGCGTGGTGTTCTTCGAAAATTGCGGCGATATCGTCAACGACAGGCTGTCGCTTGGGGAGATGTTGTAGTCGAGCTTGAGCGTGTATAACGACAGCGGGTTCTCACCGCCCCACCGCGTTACGAAGTTGTAGGCGCGCCGGGAAACGTCGGTGTTCAGGAAGTTGGGTAACGGGAAGAACTTCAACAGCGCCTGGCCGTTCGAATCCACGCGGCTTTCCGGAACGATGTTGCCTGGGAGCGGCTGCCGGCTCACCGGATCGAGCACGGGCACGAGCCGGCCGCTGACATCCACGGTCTGAGAAAAGTCGCCCCTCCGTTCAAGGTCCGTGGGCATGGTGACGGATTGCGTGGCGCTCGAAGTCTTCTGCGGTATGTATTCGTGATTCCAGAAAAAGAACAATTTTTCGCGGCTGCGGTTGAACACGCCCGGAACGTACAGGGGACCGCCGATGTTGTACGTGTAAGTATTGAATCGGTCAATCGGCGTCCGCACGCCGAGGCGGTTATTGAAAACATTGTTGGCGTTGAATTGCTCGTGGCGCTTGTAGTAAAGCCCTGCGCCATGGTATTCGCGTGTTCCGGATTTCGTAACAATCTGCACATTACTGCCGGACAGCCTTCCGTATTCAGCCTGATAGTTACTGAGCAGGATCTTCACTTCGGAGACCGCCTCCGTGCTGACGCCGAAGGTCCCGTTGGGAGCCCCGCCAATCGCGGTCATCGTGACGCCATCGAGTGTGAAGTTGTTCTCCGCGGCGCGGCTCCCGTTGACGTTGAAATTCGTGGCTTGTCCGCCGCCGACGTTGCGGCCTGCCGCGCCGACAGGATCGACAACGCCGGGCAGAAGCGCCACGAGCGACGTAACCGTGCGCCCGAAGACGAGGAGCCCTTCTACTTGCGATCCGGTGATCGACCCCGAACGCTCCGCACTCGCCGTCTGTACAGCCGCGCCTTCCGCGGTGACGGTGACGCGCTCGGTGACATCGCCCAATTGGAGCGCGAGGTTCCCCACGGAAAGGCGCTCGGAGGCCGTGAGCGTGATGCCCTTCCGCTCGAAGGACTTGAATCCGGCCGCCTGCACGCTCAGCGTGTATTGGCCGGGATCGACGCTGGTGATGACGAAGTCGCCGGACTCATTCGTCTCGGCCGTGCGCTCGGTTCCCGTCGCTGTATTCGCCAGACGGAGCTGCGTACCGGCGAGCGGCAAACCGGACGCATCGCGCACGGAACCGGAAATGGAGCCGGTGGTTTGTTGGGCGCGCGCCGGAGCGCTCGCGAACAGGAAGGATAGGGCGGTGAGAGCGGCTACGCGTCGGTACATCATGGAACCCCCGATGGGCAGTATCGTATGCCGTGCGCGAGGTGAAAGTCAATGCGGGACAGGCCTCTGTCGGTTTCCCTTCATTTCTTTCGTTAACGTCAGTCCTTCGTATCGCGGTCTGTCGCCGTCAAGACCTTTAATCC
>SHUI01000035.1 GCA_009697455.1 Bryobacterales bacterium | reverse complement strand
GGCGAATACCGCGTCGAGGCCGAGCACGCGGGCTTCAACAAAGCCCTGCGCACCGGCGTTGAACTGCTGCCCAACACTACGGCGCGCGTGAATTTCGAACTCGTCCCAGGCGCGGTGACGCAAACCGTCGACGTAAGCGCCGCCGCCACTCCGCTTCTCCAGACCGATCGTGCCGATACCGGCGGCAAAATCGAGCAATTGCAGTTACAATCCATGCCTCTGCTCTTCAACCGCAACTACCAGGGCCTGCTGCTGCTCGTCCCCGGCGTCGGCCGTCCGTTTCGTCCGCACTCGGTTTTCTACAACTCGCAGGACAGCCTGTCCGTACGCGTCAACGGGCAAGGCCGCCAGTACAACAACTTTCAGATTGAAGGCAGCGAGAACAAGATCGATAACGGCAACCTTACCGCGCTCGTGCCGCCGGCCGAGGCCATTCAGACGGTGGACGTCAGCACGTCGAACTTCGACCCCGAGTTCGGAAACGCAGGCGGCGCCGTGACTAATGTCACGCTACGCTCCGGTTCGAACGATTTCCATGGCAGCCTGTTTGAATTCCATCGCAACGAAAACGTACAGGCGCGCAACATCTTCGCGGCGTCGAAAGCGCCCACCGTCTATAACCAGTTTGGCGGCACGCTCGGCGGCCGTATCGTGCGGGACAAGATGTTTTTCTTCGGCGATTTTCAAGGCAGCCGCGAGCGCTCCGGTCAGGTGAACCGCGTCACGATCCCGGGCCTCGCATTCCGCCGGGGCAATCTCTCCGCGTCTCCTACCACGATCTTCGATCCTTCCACCGGCAACGCCACGGGCGGCGGCCGAACGCCGTTCCCGGACAAGATCATCCCGGAAAACCGCATCAGCCCGATCACCCGCAAGCTGCTGGCTTTTCTTCCCGACCCGAACGTAACCGCGCCTGAAGGACAGATAAACTACGACCGCAATACGGTCCTTGAGAAGCGCATCGACGCGTTTGACACGAAGTACGACTGGGTAATTTCTTCGAACGACCGCCTCGCCGTTCGCTACAGCTATCAGAAGGCTTATGTTTTCGATCCTGGCCTGTTCGGCCCGGACAAGGGAATTTACGGCGGTCCGCATGGCGGCGGGTTCTCGGGTGGAGGTCCGGCCCGCACGCAAAGCCCCGGCATGACGTTCTCGAAGGTGATCAGCCCGACGTTCGTCTGGGAGTCGCGCCTCGGCATCATCCGTAATCGTAACGACGCTATCAATCTCGATCGCGGATCGAAGATCTCGGAGCAAGTCGGCATCCGCGGGGTAAACCTTGATGAGTGGACAAGTGGACTATCCGAGATCCGCGTCAATGGATACAGTACGCCCATTCTGGGGTACTCGCCAAGCCTGCCGTGGGCGCGATCCGTGACGACGATTGGCTTCACGAACAACTTCTCGAAGACGCTGAGCAATCACATTGTCCGCTTCGGCGCCGACGTCCGCCGCGAGCGTAACGATCTTCTGAACACGCAGACGTTCAATCCGCGCGGGCGCTTCGAGTACGATACGGGCCAAACCGGAGACACCGGCACGACGCAGCGCGGCTTCGGCAATTCCACGGCGAGCTTTCTGCTCGACCAGCCGAACAACAGCGGGCGCGATCTGCCCATCCAGTTCCCCACGCGCCGCGAGCTGAACTACAACTTCTACGTGCAGGACAAATGGAGCGTGTCGCCGAAGATAACGCTCGACCTGGGCCTGCGATACGAGATTCAGAAAGCCGGCCAGCCGCGGTTCAAGGGCGGCTACTCGAATTACAACTACTTCAACAACACGCTTGAACTGGCCGGTTACGGCAACATCCCGCTGAACCTTGGGGTTAACACGAACTACAACAACTTCGGGCCGCGCGCGGGAATCGCCTACCGCCTGAACGAAAAGACGGTAGTGCGTACCGGTTTCGGTATCAGCTTCATTCCCCGCCGCACGGCGCAGACAAATTTCCCGGTGCTCCAGAACAACGGCTATCCCGCCTCGAATGCGTTCGTGACGTCGGCGGTGAACATGGCGTCGGGCTTCCCCGCGTTTGTCGCGCTCCCGATTCCGGACGACGGGATCATCCGTAATCCGCAGCTTACCTCGAACTACGGCAACACTCCCCGGCTTCTGAAGGTCGGGTATGTCGAGTCCTGGAACGTGGCGCTACAGCGTGCGTTGCCTGGCGGATTTTCCGGCGAGGCTGCGTATGTCGCGAACCACGGCGTGAACCAGCAGACCGACTTCAACGTGAATGCGTCGCTGATTCCAGGTTCCGCCAACAACGGCCGGCCGCTATTTCAACAGTTCCGGCGCACGGCGGACACGACGACATCGATCGGCACGCACACCTACTATCAATCGATACAGGCGAAGCTCGACCGCCGGTTCCGCGGCGGATTCATGGTGACGACCGCCTACACGCTCAGCAAAGGCCTGAACTTCGGCGAAGACATCGCCGGTATCGCGATTCCGATCAACGTGCGGCTGAACAAGGGGCGCATGAACGACAATCGGACACAGACGTTCGTCCAAAGCTACGTGTATGAATTGCCGTTCGGCAAAGGCAAAAAGTATCTGAATCAGGGCGGACTCGGTTCGCTCGTCGCCTCGGGCTGGCAGTTTCAGGGGATACTGTCGCTCATGACCGGACAGTGGTACTCAGCCTCGGCGGCGGCTTCGGTCCTGAACGCGCCTGGGAACGCTTCCCGGCCGGATCTTGTGAAGCCGGTCACGTACCTGGGTAACGCGGGACCAGGCCAGAAGTTCTTCGACATCACATCCTTCGTGAATCCAGCTCAGGATAAGCTCGGGAATGCGGGCCGCAATATCCTGCATGGGCCGGGGATTGTGAACCTGGACGCCTCCTTGTTCCGGGATTTCCGCGTGCGTGAGCGCATGCAGTTTACACTGCGTTTCGAGTCGTTTAACTTCTCGAACACGCCGCACTTCGATAATCCGAACGGAAGTCTCACGTCGCCGCAGTTCGGCGAGATTAACAGCGCGGCTCAGGACCAGAGACAGTTGCAGTTCGGCGCGACGCTGCGGTTCTGACCGGTCCGTGGGACAGGCACGCCTTGCCTGACAACGGCCTCTCCAGAGGCCGGACCGCTTTTCGCAGGGGAGTCTCGTGGATTACGGCACCTGGAAACGGCCGGTCTGGAGCATCCTCGCAATCCAGCCCGCGTGCGGGAGCCCGCAACCGGAGAGAGCCTTAAGCTCCTTGTCCAGGTCGTACTCCACGCGCCGGATTACGGGTTTCGAATCGTCAAGCAGGAGGTACGCGGCGCGTAAATCGCCGTCGTAAGAGAGACTGACGCTGCCTGTATTGGCGACGATCATTCCCGAAACGCTGCGAATGTACGATCGGTGGACATGCGCATGGACGGTGATGGGCCGGCCGAGCGGTGAGTACACCGACTGCAACTCGGCATCGCTCGCTTCCGGCAGGGGCGCGCGCCATGCACTCTCCGGGCTCGCATGCACGAGAGCGGCCGGACTCCGAATCTGAATACGGGGCAGTGCGCGCAGCCAGGCCAGCCGCTCGTCTCCGAGAGCTTCACGGGCCGCCTCCGCCATCTCTCCGATCACGGCGAAAAGGGGCTGCGAACCGGGAGCCTGTTTCGCGGCCACGCCTGGCCAGCCGAGATCGCGAATCTGGTCCACAACCTCCGAGGGGCTTGCTCCTCCGTCGGCCAGATCGCCGCCGTGAAGGATCAAGTCGGGTGAGGTTCGCCGTAGATCCGCCAGGACTGCCTCAAACGCGGTCAGGTTGCCATGGATGTCGGATACGATCGCGATGCGCATGCATGCGCGTGCCGGCCTGCTATTGTTTGGGCGGGCTGATCATGATGTGCGCGCCCGGCGTTCCCGGATACATCAACCATGGCGCAGTACCTGGGGTGATCGAAAGGCCGGTCGATTCCGGAGTCGCGTAAGGCACGTAGACAACCCAGCGCAGGTAAGGGCTGATCACTTCGGACTTCGCGGCGTCGAAACCCTTGCCGGTGAGCACGTAGAGCATCCGAGCCTCGCGCGGCATGGGCACCTTTCCATCCGTGACTTCTTTCCAACGCTCTTCGTGACGCTCTTTGCCCTTGTGCTTGGCGGCCAGCTCGCGTCCGCGTGCCATGAACGGTTCGAGGTCCTTGTGGTAGCAGGCAACGCTGAAGTTCTTGTCGGCGGGGTCGTCGGCAAGACAGACAAGATCGTTCGTACCCTTGCGAAGCGTTACGACTTCGCCTTTGTCGTTAAACCCGAGGACGGTGGCGTCGGCGCGCCGCTCTTTCGGGGCTGCCAGGATCGAAGACGCGATCTGGTCGGCGGCGGGCGCGACGTCAATGGCGAATGCGGACCCGCAGGCAAGAACTCCAAGGGACAGAATTGTGAGGCTTTTCTTCATGATTCAAACGCTCCACTAACAGCAGGATAATGACGTCGCGCCCGGTGAACCGTGCGTGCCGTGTCCGTAGTATTGCAGAATCAGCGGGGGCGCGCAAACGAAGCGGCGGGAACGCGCGGGACGCCACTGCGCCCGTTTCACCCAGATCCGAGCCATCAATGCCGCTGCGCAATTTTCGGAGGTGCAACCCCGGAATGTGGTGCGATAATGCTGACATGACTGCCAGCGCTAGGCCAAAGGGGCAAGGCTCCGTCGCACAGTTGGTTTCCACGGCATTGCGGCAGGACAGACTCGCCAGTCTGGAGGAGATGCTCCGGAAGATCGCCGAACTGATTGGCGGCGACATCTGCATCCTCTGGCAGGCTGCGCCAGGCGCGGAGTTGGAGCAAACTCCACCGAGCGGTCACTTGTTCGTACTCGCGCAGTGGTACCGAAATGAGAAGACTTGGACCACGCACAATCTGCCGTTGGACTCGGTCACGGGCAATGCGGTGCTGACTGGAGAGACCCAGCACGTTCAGGACGCGAGAATCGATCCTCGGGTGAACTACAAACTCCCATTCTTTCAAATCACTGGAACCAAAACGTTCTTTAGTATTCCTATCATTTTCGGTGATGGGATGCCGGGAGCGGTCAATGTCTATCGTGTCCGGCACAGCCCGTTTCGCGATGAGGAACTCGCGCGGGGCGAGGAACTTGCAGCTTTGGTACCTTCCTTGTACGGAACGATCCGCGATCGGGTGAGCCTCGCTTTGGTTCAAAAAGTTGACAACATCCTTCAATCCGCTGAGACTGCTTTCACAAAGGGGGTAGACGGGCAAGGGCCGGCGTACGCGGCGGTCAATACCGTTTGCCGCTCAGTTCAGGAGACGCTTCATGCTCTGGAGACGTCCATTTTTTTGGAGGATAGGAGTCGCTCAGAAGGCGTTTTCGAGATCGCCGCAACCACGTTTGAGGCATTTGTCACAAAACCGTGCTATGCGGCGGGCGACGATGGGTTGACCGGGTGGGCCGTGACTCATGCAAAGCCGATCCGGATATTCGACCTTGTGTGCTTCCAAGAGGAGTTGATTTCCATTCGCCAGCGCTACCCGGGAGTGAACTGGATCGACCGAAACAACGTACTGAACAAGAAGCGAGAGTACTTTACGCAAGAGCCTGGAGCAGACATCCCGCCGATTAGCTTCATGGCAGCGCCCATTCTTCGGGGAGGAAGAGTACTTGGAGCTATCCGGTGCTGCATCTCGGTACGGCCTCCGTATTATTACGCGGAGCGGGAGCTTAACCTCCTCGAGCTGGTTGCCACGCGAATTAGCCAATTTTGGGAGAATTGGAGGAGTCGGCGCGATACCGAGGATGAGAACGCTTCCTGGCGAATGCTCGTGGAAAGCGTCAGCAAGATGAACCGGTTCGTCCAAGACGAGATCTCGCGCGGCTCTCCGGACGAGACCAAGATTTTCAACGAGGCACTTAGGATCACAAGTTCGGTGATTCGAGGCGCCGAAATCATGGATGTTCGGCTTCGCCAGGAGGAGACGAATTCTCTCTACTTCGCGGCGAAGTGGGGGGCACTGTGGAACTCCGGCACGGTCACCGACGTTAAATGGAAAAGCTCCCGGCTCTTTCCTCTTGGGGGAGAAGCACCCGAATCGGTCGGCGCGGAAGTGTTCCGTTCCGGGCGGCTGGCCACTCTAGGTAACGTCTCGGAGAATCCGCATTACTCAAAGACCTTCGATCAGGCGCAGAAGATGATTGTCGCCCCGATACAAGCGCAAGGTGGCATGCTGGGCGTGTTGGACGTTCGGGGCACCAGCCCAGTACCATTTCCTCCTCATAGCGTAGCCATAGCAGAACTGGTGGCTGAGCAACTCGGCCTCTACCATTATCTCGCCGAAGCTATTCTCGGTATGCGGAAAGCGCAGGCGGAACTGAGTGCGCATGCCAGGACACAGCGCCAGACCTATGCCGACTTGGGACACCAATTGAAGTCACCGGTCGTATCCGCATACACCAGGACGGAAACCGCGCTTCGATTCGACTTGCCGGAAAAGGTAATGGCGGAATTGCTTGCGGTCAGAAGTCTTCTTGCGAAGGCGAAGACGGTTTTCTGGAGCACCCGCCTTTTTGCCGAACTGGAAGGCAATGGGGAGCTTAAACCCAGGCTTGAACGCTTGGAATACCAAAGGCTGTCCGATCTTCTCTCCGTTGTGGCGCGGGACACGGAACTCCGCGTCGATCCGGAACGCCAACTTTCCTTTGGCGTGGCGGACAAAACCTTTCGCGTCCTGCAGGCGACAATTGTACTCGTGGATCTCGATCTATTGGAACAAGCCATCGCAAACATCATGGACAACGCCGGCAAATACAGCATTCCAAGATCGAAAGTGCTCATTCACGGAGGTGTTACCGGAGGGAACCGCTTTCACATCACCGTGCGGAACAGAGGGCTGAAAATGACAGCAGAAGATGTGCGCCAATGCGTCACAAGGGGCTGGCGAGGCGAGGAAGCCAGGTTGGTAACCGGTGAAGGGTCCGGCCTCGGATTGTGGATTGCGTCTCACATCATGCGGTCGCTGGGCGGTGAATTACTGATCTTGCCCACTGGAAAGGAATCGGTCAACGAAGTGAAGCTCCTACTGCCAATTAGTGAACGAGGGAGAGCGATATGACGATTTGGCTCATTGAAGATGATCCCCTCATGGGTATTTTGATACGCGAAGCACTTAAATCCGCCTTCCCTGAGGTGGAAATTGAGCTGATCAAGACGGAGCTCGGATTTCAGCGGAAACTAAGTAGCATCTGGGATACTGCGAACTCCGTGGTGATTTTGGACGTGATGCTGCCATGGACGACTATTGAATGGGACGTAGCCGAGGGATCAACAGTGGAGCCCCCGCCAAAGGGATATGACGAAACCGGTGGCCTGTACCGAGCCGGAATTCGTTGTTTAGGAGCGTTGCGGCAAGATGAGAACGGTAAAGAGATCCCAGTCATTATTTACACTGTATTGACACAAGGTGATGTTGAATCCGATCTCAGGGAGCTGCCTGCGCACACCCAATATTTGAGCAAGAGAGAGTCACCCGCAATATTGATTCGCAGGATAAAGGAACTGACCAGAAAGAGTCCCTAATCTAAAGTAGGGAGTTACTCTTCTGAGCGGTATTCGGCACACGCTGTTCGTTGGGCGGTCTTCGCGCTTGCGGAGTTTGGCTTTAGTGAGTACCGCATCGTGGCACGAAAAACGACCCCTCGGGCGCTGTCACTCTGAAAGGGAAGCCGGCCCCAGTCCTTCTCGAAGCTTTCCTTAAAACTATCGAAAAACTTCAGCGCTCCGTTGTTGAGCGTCATCTCGTAGATCCGCTCTTCCCAAAGCTTCCTCCCCAACCGGACGCCAAATCCGTCCCGAATGCCGAGCGCCAAAGGACGTGGAACATAGGCTTCGACTTTTCCTCGGGACCTTTCCTCGAACGGGACGACGTCAAAACAATTGAGTGTCCAACCGGGCCAGGAGTCCTTGTCGGCCATGTCAATCAAATCGTGATCCCAGGAGCGAGGTCCTTCTGGAAACATTTGCTTCAGGCTATTCACTAATCCCATGAAACGCGGCCGGCGGCGGTCGAAATCGGACTCCATGAACTTCGCGGTCCAGTTGAAAGCGGGACCCAGTTCCTCCACCAAAGGCATGTTTTTTACCGGGGGCAACAGGAGCACTCCGAAAAAAGCATCAACCGGATCCCCTGGCAAATAGTTCTCCGTTCCGCGGCCCATTCGGCGCCACAGTTCGAGCTTGGAATTGTCCGTCTGATTGGCGATCATGGCTGCGCGCAAACGGTCCCGAAGATCGATGCCCTCGTATTGGGTGGACAATTTTTCCCGGCGATACATCCGTGTCAGCGGCGGGTCTAATTCTAAAGGGCGCGCTAATGCCCCGCAAAGCGACAACAGATTATACAGAACCCGGTCACGGCGGCTTTTCTCCAGGTTCAACTCGGGTTCGCCATCCAATATCTCCCGGATGGTGATCGAAAGTTGCCGGTGCAGGTCCACCTTCTTCGCGCCTCTCTCGGCATTGCCGAGCACCCATTGATAGGGCTCGGCCTGAAACCCGGCTGCCTCGTCGCGCCCCGCAAGCCATCGGAGCAATTGGTCAACGCGTGGCTGCGAAGGCTGCTTCAGCCAACCTTCAATCGCCTTGGACCTCCAAGCGGAGGGATTGTCTCTTCCAGATGAACTTCTGACGCTCATGAATGTGTGTGTGTTCGGTGCGGGGCATTATACCACAAAAGGCGTCGCCGCCGATTTGCGGAAGTCAACCCTACCAAGTGCCTTCCAATTTTTATTCTAGACGACTCAGACGCATTTCGGCATCCAGCGCCGAATCGCCCCGTGGCCATGCTTTCGAGACAGCACATCATGGTGAGCCCTGCGCTGGGCACGGAAATTGCCGGGATCTTTGCCTGTGGCTTCCTCAAGCAACTTCCCCGCCGCGACCCAATGTCCGGACTCGAGTCGGGATTGCTGAAATATGTACTCGCTCACAACCTCCCGGTAGGGGTCCCGGCGCCGAAGGTCAACCGGGTGCCCGCCGGAGTCCACCACGATATTCGGCGGGCTCGGAAAGTGAAAACCGTTCCAGCCCGCGTCCAACTGTGTTGGCCGGAAGAGTTCTCCCGCCTCATAGGCCCGCAGTTTGACTGCGGCGAGCCAGACCGGAAACCGGTCAAGCTTGATGCCGGCCAACTTCCACCAGATGTTGGCGCCCTTCTTTGAATGGGGCGCGAAATCCTCCCACGCCATCGCCCACGCAGGCTCGTACGGATTGCCGACGCGGTCCGTGTCAAGTATTTCAAACAACACCTCAATAAAACGTTCTTTGGTTTTTTCGTCGGCGCGGCATTGCTGATCCAGAAACTCGTCGTAGTTCACTGGCACCGGTTTTCCCGGCGGAGGGGGAAGCTCTTTCCATAGCCGGTCCCTATTCCGGATGTACACCTTTTCGAGGCCGTTGAGGTTGATGATTCGGGCAAGCTCAAAGCCGGGATGCAAGCCGCGTCGGGCTGGCGAAGTCCACTGTGGGACGAAGTTATTCTCATTTTCGGTCCGCAGGAAGGCAGGGTTGCTCGAGTCGCGGACTTCGCTCTGGAAATAGTCCCCTACCGCATCCTTAAGGCTCGTTTTCGTCGGCGAAGAACCGGCACGAGCGTGGAACTCAGCCTCGCGGTCGGGACTGACCCGATGGTCCGCCATCAGGTTGAAGGCAACTGCGCGGTTCTCGGACGACCTGTCGTTTGACAGGTCCGTCAACGCCGGCCGGTAGCCATGTTTCGCGCCGGGACGCCGGAAGACAGTAAACATAGTTAGGCATCATATCGCATTCCCGGCTGACTTAATGGATTCTCCATGCCTGCAATCCGAATCTAACCGTTGACTTGAGCCGTCCACGATTGTTAGAGTTACCCCACGGAAGGAGCGTCTTCATGATTCAATCTCGCCGTGATTTTCTCAAGCACAGGGCGCGCAGGTCCAGAATTCCTCGATGACCTTCTCGATGATCCCGGGGCACAACACGGCAGGCCGCGCTAACCAAGCCTTTGGCGCTTGTTCTCAATCACTTGCAGTAGCGAGTTCGAATCCACGCTGGGTCCAGCCTTGTATCTTTAAGAACTGAAAGGCCTCCTGGCACTGCCTCCCCACGCGGGATTCGAACCTGGGAATTACTGATAAATCGCGTTCAGCAGAAGCCGGAACGTCGCGTGAGTCTGTCCCCTGAACTGCGGGCGAAACCCGAAGAGCACCACGCGGCCCTTTCCGTGCCGGGCTTCAAGCATTGCAGCCTTACCAAGCACCACTCGCTCCCCCGAAACCCATCCGCTCGCAAGCAAATTCGAAGTCGCGAAGCGGACAACCGTGCGGACCTCACGTTCTCCCTTATTGTACGCGGCGCCGATGTTCAGATCGAATGCGTGCCCGCCGCTCGAAAAAGCGACGATATCCTTCGGCATCCCGGCCGCGAGCGGGTGCGCGGTGTCGACGGTCATGCGGAGAAGAGACCCGGGCGAGTAGAACTGCGCGGCCGCGGTTGAGCCTTCGGCGACGGCCGCTGCCCGCGCCACGTTGCGAACGGGCAACGGGAAGAATTGAATCGGCAATTCGGTCGCGTTGTCGAGGGCAACCAGCGTGCCGCCATCCTGCACGTACTTATGCAACCGCGCAAGACCGGAGAGACCGATGCCTCCGGTGTATTGCGGCCGCTGCACGGCGACGGTTCTGATCCGGTCCTCTCCGGCGCGCTGGCCGTCTCCGGCGAACTCGCCATCGCGCGTGCCGTGGAGAATCGAAGTAGCGGTCTGGGAGGCCAGAATCACGGTGTCGAAGCCCTGGAGTGTCTTGTCGGCCGAGAAGTCCGCATTGTGAAGCAGTGTGTGCGGAATGCGGTAGCGGTCGAGCAGCCACTGGGTCCAGCCCTGATCCATGTTGGCGGTGTAAGGTTCGTAGAGCGCGATCTTCGGCTGACGTCCGCCCGCGCGTACGGAATACTGGGGCGTGGGCGGCTGTATCGGAGCTTCATCGCGAAGCTTGGCATCGAAGCCGGCCTCGAAGGGGTCCTCCACGCGCTCCACCATAACGCCCATGCTCATCGGCAGCGTCCAGCCTGCGATATCGTATGGCCGCTTGGTCGACCCCCCGACAGCCGTCTTCAGTTCCGGGTATTTCTGCGGTTCCATCAGGTCCATCAGATACGGCCGGAACGGCTGCGCGGCAGGCATTACGTAGGTCCCTTCCGGAAATGTTTTCCCGTTCGCTTGAAACGGAGCTTGAGCGCGCTTCACAATGACGCCCGCGAATTGCAATCGTTCAAGCATCTCGAGCGCGGCGGCGCGATCGAACTGATCCGGCGGAACCAGGTACGCAAAAGGCTTGCCCCGCCCGCCCGCCGCGATGGACGCCTGCGCGAGTTGAAAGCTCTTGAGCAGGTAATCGGCGCGCCGCTCGGCCGCAAGTTGCAGGATCGCAAAATCCGCGGTGAGCATGTACTCGATCGCATCGCGTGTCCCCCACTTACCGCCCATCCATGGACGCTGGTAGAAGACGGATGGCTCCTTCGTGGGGATGCCGTTTGCAAACGACGCCGGAAATTCCGAGGGACTGTAGACGCGCGGCGTGCCGTAGCTGTTGAGCGCCGTCTCCGTGAGGATGCCGTGCATGTTGTGAAACGCCGGCACCGAGCGCAGGCCGCCGTTCCACCACGCGTCGTACCCGTGATATGACAGGATTCCCGGCTTATTCTCGCGCGCGAAGCGTTCCTTGATGGCGCTTCCGATAAGATTGATGCCTTCCATGACGGCAGCCGGAATATGCGGATTCAGCGGCTCGGCATAAGGTGGCACGAAGGTTCGCGCGGGGAACGCCGGTGCCTGGTGCTGGTTGTAAACGATCTGCGGGAACCACTCATGAAACAGCAGCCGGGTTACGTTTCGCGTTTCAACCAGATTCAGCATGAACCAGTCGCGATTGTTGTCGTGCCCCGCGTACTTCTGATAGAGCCACGGCAGCGGCGCGGATTCGTAGGGCGTGCCCACGTTCTCGCGGTACCAGTTGACAATCCAATCGAGGCCGTCGGGATTGATGACGGGCACCTGCATGAGGATCACGTTTCGCCGGATAGTTTCGAATAAGGCCGACTCGCCGGTCAGCATGCGGTAAGCGAGTTCGGGCGAGTGTTGAGCCGTCGCGACCTCGCTCGCGTGCAATCCGGAGTCGATCCAGACCACCGCTTTTCCTTCTTCGGAAAGGGCGCGGGCTTCCTCGGCTGACGCCTGTCCCAGCGCGAGACGGCGGCTGATGTCGCGATAGCGGTCGAGTTTCTTCAGGTTCTCCGGCGCGGAGATGAACGCCACGTAGGTTGGCTTTCCAAGTGAACTCCTGCCGAACTCGGCGAGCTTGATGCGGTCGCTCGACCGGGCGAGCTTCTGGAAATAGCCCGAGATTTGAGCGTAGTCCGCGAGCTTGTAGTCGTCGCCGGGCGCGAAGCCGAGATGCTCCTTCGGAGTGGGAACGGCGCCGAATACCGCGCAGGTGAGCGCGGCCAAGCCATATCTGGAGAATCGCATGAAGAATCGAACGATCATACAATAGTCAGGTGAGCTTTAGCTGGGTGGCGACATGAAGTTTCGCGTGGGTCTGGTGCAGATGTCCTGTTCCGCGGATCCAAATGAAAACATGGCCCGCGCCGAGGCGCGCGTGCGTGAGGCGGCGGCGCGAGGCGCCCAGATCGTCTGCCTGCCGGAACTTTTCCGTTCGCAGTATTTCTGCCGCGAAGAAGACGCCGCGCTATTCGATCTCGCCGAGCCTGTTCCAGGTCCGTCCACGGAACTGTTTGGCCGTATCGCCCGCGAACTCGGCGTGGTGATCATCGCCTCCCTGTTCGAGCGCCGGGCAGCCGGGCTCTATCACAACACGGCAGCGGTGATCGACGCGGATGGTGAACTGCTCGGCATCTACCGGAAGATGCACATCCCGGACGATCCGCTCTATTTCGAGAAGTTCTACTTCACGCCCGGCGACCTGGGTTTCCGGAACTTCGACACTCGTTTCGGCCGGATCGGCATTCTGGTTTGCTGGGACCAGTGGTATCCGGAAGCGGCCCGGCTGACGGCGCTCGGAGGAGCGAGCATCTTGTTCTACCCCACGGCGATCGGCTGGCATCCATCCGAAAAGGCGGAGTTCGGCGTGGCGCAACACGACGCGTGGCGCACCATTCAGCGCTCCCACGCGATCGCGAATGGAATCTACGTGGCGGCGATTAACCGCACGGGATTTGAGGGGCCGCGTGACCGTGGGCTCGAGTTCTGGGGCGCGTCGTTCGCGGCTGATCCGTTCGGGCGCGTTTTGGCGGAAGCCTCGCACGCCGGCGAGGAAGTGCTGATCGTCGAGTGCGATCCGCGTCACCTCGAAGAAGTGCGCCGGAATTGGCCGTTCCTCCGCGACCGGCGGATCGACGCGTATACGCCGATTACAAGCCGTTTTCTCGACCGATGACGAAACCCGCACCGAATACGCCGCGCGCGTCAGGGTTTCGAATGCCGGCCGAGTGGGAGCCGCACGAGGCCACGTGGATCGCATGGCCGCACAACCGCCTGGATTGGCCGGGGAAGTTCGCCGCCATTCCATGGGTCTACGGTGAGATTGTGCGCAAGCTTTCGCAAGTGGAGCGCGTCCGAATTCTGGTGAACGATGAAAGCGCTGAGCGCGCCGCCCGCCGGATTCTAAAGCGCGTGGGAGCCGCGCTCGATGCGGTGGAGTTTTTCCGGCTGCCAACAGATCGCGTTTGGACTCGCGACTTCGGGCCGATCTTCGTGATAAAGGCTGGCGAAACTGCGATCACCAACTGGGTCTTCAACGGCTGGGCGAAGTACCCGGACTGGCGCAAGGATAACGAGGTCCCGGGCGCGCTTGCGACGCTGCTGAAAATGCGGCAATGGGAACCGGGCCTGGTCCTCGAAGGGGGCAGTATCGATGTCAACGGGCGTGGCGCGCTGCTCACGACGGAAGAGTGCCTGTTGAGTCCGGTACAGGCGCGGAATCCGGGGATGAGCCGCGCGGAGATTGAGCGGTCGTTAGCGAATCACCTGGGAGCCACGAAGGTGATTTGGTTGAAGAATGGGATCGCGGGCGACGACACGCATGGTCACGTCGACGATCTGGCGCGTTTCGTGGACGCCGAAACCGTTGTGACGGTGATCGAGCGCGAGCGCGGAGACGCCAATTACGAGCCGTTGCGCGAGAACCTGCAATTGCTGCGCCGCGAGCGATTCCGGGTGGTCACGTTGCCGATGCCCACGCCGGTCTTCTTCGACGGAGTGCGCCTGCCGGCGAGCTACGCCAATTTCTATATCGCGAACGGACTCGTTCTGGTTCCCACGTTCAACGACCCGAACGACCGCGTGGCGCTTCGGACGCTAGCGCGGCTCTTCCCGGATCGTGAGGTTGCGGGCATTCACGCCGTAGACCTTGTGTGGGGCCTCGGCACGTTGCACTGCATGACGCAGCAGCAACCTTCTGCTCACCACCGCACACCTCCTCCCTCGTACGCAACTGCCCGTAACTGAGCCGCGCGTGTCAACAAGCGGTTGGATACATCCGCAGCTACGGATAACCGGGAGATGCGCCCTTGAAATCCCCGATATCCGCGAGTGTGCAGCCAGCCGCCGTGGCGCAAACACTCGTGTTTGCCGCGTCGGCACTCATGCCGGGGCTTCGGTGGCGAGACAGAAACGAATACTTCGTTGATCACGCATTTACCACCGCTTACTTTACGTGCGCGGCTCGGTTACAAGCAGGCGGCTAAGCGCGAAACTGACCCGGCGGACCGTCACACAGCTTCGCGCTCGCGACCCGAAATGTCAGCGCGCAGCCCTCAATACGCCCAGTGCCAGAGACTCGCTCCCACGGTGTAGCCCGCGCCCACCGCGGCGAACAGCACCGTGTCTCCTTTCTTCAGCCTCCCCTGCTCCAGTGCGTCGCGGGTCGCAAGCGGTATCGTTCCAGCCGTTGTATTTCCATACTTGCCGATATTGATCACCACGCGCTCCATCGGCAGTCCGAGCCGCTCCGCGGTCGCACTCACAATCCGCCGGTTGGCTTGATGCGGAATGAGGAGATCGACATCGGCAGGGGTAAGGCCGTTACGCTCCAAAAGCGTCGTGCAGATCTCGTGCATCTTTCTAACGGCGTATTTGAACACCTGCTGGCCGTCCTGGTGGACGTAATGCATGCGGTTCGCAACGGTCTCGGCCGAAGCCGGCATGCGGCTTCCTCCAGCCGGCATCTTCAGACAGTCGCCCCCCGATCCATCAATCTCGCCAAGGAAATCGACGAACCCCGCGGGCTCGCCATCGTCCGCGGCCTCGAGGAGCATCGCGCCGGCCCCGTCGCCGAACAGGACGCACGTGCCGCGGTCCGTGTAGTCGATGATACGGCTCATCGTATCGGCGCCAATCACCAGCACCTTCTTGTGAGAGCCGGCCGCGATCAGATGCGCACCCGTCGTCAATCCGTAGAGAAATCCCGAACACGCCGCAATGAGGTCGAACCCCCAAGCCTTTGTCGCGCCGATACGATGCTGTACCAGGCACGCGGTGGCCGGAAACAGCATGTCCGGAGTTACGGTGCAGACAAGGATGGCGTCTAGTTCGGTTGCATCCACGCCTCGCTGCGCAAGAGCGGTCTTCGCCGCCTCGACCGCCATATCGGACGTTGCAATCTCCGGCGAGGCAATGTGGCGCTCTGAAATGCCGGTGCGGTCGAGAATCCACTGATCGTTAGTGGATACCATTTGTTCCAAATCGTGATTGGTCAACACGCGCGGCGGCGTGTAGCAGCCAAGCGCGCTGATCTTCGCTCTCTTCAATCGTTTCCCCCGATCTTCCATTCTAAGACGGCAATTCTCCTTGATATGTTAAATTCGAGAGAAATGCAAGAACGCGAGGAGGGCTTCGCCCTGGTTGGTCTCGAAAGCGCTTTGCTTTTTGAGCGGCCCGAAGAGATCTATGCTCGCGTTTTCCGTGAGATGAGACCCCGTACGCAAGCGCCCTTCGTGCGGATCGAGTACTGCCAGTTCGCCAATGCCGATTGCTTTGTCAGGCTTGAGGATGGCGGACTGCACCTGCGCGTATCGGACCTTTTTCAGGGCGCGCCGGCTCCCGTGGTGGAAGCGCTGGCTCACATACTGCTGTGTAAGCTGTTCCGGCGGGAAGTGCCCAAGACTTTCACCCGGCGGTATAGGATGTACCTGAACCGGAAAGAAGTAAGGCGGCAAGCGCATCTGGTGCGGCAAATCCGCGGACGCAAGTTCCTCTCCGGTCCGCAAGGGGAGCGCTACAACCTTGAGGAGATCTTCGACCGCCTGAATGCCGCGTATTTCGACGGACTCCTGGGCCGCCCGGCGCTTGGCTGGAGCCGCGGCGCGTCGCGCCAGATGCTCGGGCACTTCGATCCTTCCCACAACGCGATCATCATGAGCCGGATTTTCGACACGGCAGCCGCTCCGCCGCTCGCGCTTGAATACGTCATGTTCCATGAGATGCTGCATCTCCGCTACCCCGTGGATCACGCGGGGGCCCGCTGCCGCGTCCATACTCGCGAGTTCAAGGAAGCGGAGAAGGCGTTCCCCCAATATAAGGAAGCCAAAGAGCTGCTAAAGCGGTTGTAGCTTCCATCGCAGCGTGGGGCAGGCGGTCGCCTTTTGCTGCCCGCCATCCGGCCGCTCAAAGGCAGGCCACAAACGACGATGGCCCGGCCCACCTTCAAGGCCGGCATCCAAACCTTGCACAGTCGTTTCCCCGTGGCCGCTATGGCTACTACCCGCGCGGCACATATGGCTCGCACAGAGCAGCCAGGGTATCGAAGCCAACCCCTCTTCCCGCTCGAAGGAGCCGCAGGAAGATCTGCGCGGTCAGGAAGGCGTCGCCGCCCGCGGTGTGGCGATCGTGGGCGGCCACTCCGAACATCTCGCAAAGCCCATCGAGCGAAAAGCCTTCGGCCATGCTCCGGTTCGAAAATGCGCCGCTATCGTTCAAGCGCAGCGCCAGATCCATCGTGTCGAGCGACCGGTTTCGCAGCGTCAGATTGAAGTGCCGTTCGCAGGCACAGTTGAGAGCCTGGATGTCGTGGCCGATATGGTGGCCTACGATAACGCCGTCGCGCAGGTAATCGAGGAATAACGCGAGAGCCTCAGCCTCTTCCATGCCTTCGGCGGCCTCGTCGCGCGTGATTCCGTGCACCGTTACCGAAGCATTGTTGTAGGCGATCTTGAGAAGCGCCTCGAACGCATCGTCGAGCAGGATCTCGCCCCCGCAAACCGCGAGGGCCCCGATAGTGATGATTTTGTCCCGGCGGGGATCGAGTCCGGTGGTCTCGGTGTCGAGCACCACGAACCGGACCCGCGCCGCGGGTGTCGAATCGGCGAAGGTGTTCTCGAATGCGGCCAGATATCGTTCGCTGGTCATACGGTTGGAACAAAAGTGGACAGGGTGAATTCGAGGAATCGCTGAACGGAGGAAAACGCCGTCTTCAGCAGCACTTTGTCGAATTTCCCCAGCTTGCCGGGATCGATTCGAGAGCCTCCTCCGGCCCCCGCCAAAGCGCGATAGTACATCCCGATGCGAAAGGCGTCCGCGCCTTCGTGGAGAATCGCCCCGCCCTCCGGGAAATCGAGCATGGCGGTTTCGAGGCGCGCCAGCGTGCCTGCCTGCGTCAGGCGGCGTTTCGCGATCGCAAAGACCCGCGCGGCATTGGCGATGGGAGATATCACCGCTTCGGCGATGTCGAAGCTGTCGCGTTGCGCCCCGTCCATGTCGAGCACCAGATCGCGGAAGAACGTCAGCGGCGGAACATGTTCGAGCGTATCGTTGGCGAGCAACGGAATCGCCGTTTCATGGCCGCTCAATTCCTGCAGTATGTGGACTTGCAACGCCTGGAGAATCGAAGCGTCGCCGGAGAGCAGCCGGAGGTCGAAGAAGGAGCGCCTGGCGTACAAGTCGTGGCCGATCGGGTTGCGGATTGTTTCACTGTACAACCGTTTCCATTCGGAGAGCGGCATGCTTGGCCGGGCCCCCTCGGGCCAATCGAACCCCGCTCCGGAAAGACCGAGAGCGTGGAACCATGCCTCCGTCTCACCAGCGAGCGCCGCGAAATAGACGCTGTCTTCGGCCGTGAAGGCCCCGTCGCTATCGTCGCAAACCGCGGCGATCGTTGGGAATTCCGGTCCCAACAGATCCCCGCGAGCCGAGCCGCCGAACATAACCCAACAGTATGGAGCCCGCGCCGCTTCGATTCCGGCGGCCCGCACCGCACCATCCGCCAGGCGGATGCACGCCTCGGCCAGTGCCGCAACCACCTCGACGCCGATCAGGCAGCAGTCGTCAATGTCCCGCGGCTGTGCCAGTCCGTTCCGCGCGAGCCCGGTTGCAAGGCGCATCAGCGGCGCGATCTCCGCGGCCGAGCAAGCCCGCCGAATCGCGCCGATAAGGCGCACGGGGTCGTGGCCGCAGAACAAGGCGAGATCCGATGAAGTGAGAATGGCTTCGACTGGGCTGCCGCCGGCGGTGATCGCGAGTTGTTCCGAGCGCGATTGAAGCATGGCCCGCACCGCGGCGCGAGTGCTGAGCGGCGAGGAAACGGTGGGCGGACATGAACACATGGCCTCGCGAGTCGAAACCATGCGCGCGCGGAGGAAATCCAGGGGCGGCGCTTCAGCCTCCAGCCACGAAGTCCGGTTGAACCCGAGGTTGCCTGAAACGGAGGCGTGCGCAGAGAGAAAACGCCTCACCGCGGGATATCGCTCCACCGAGGATTCGAACACGGTGGCGGCGACGCCATAGAGCATCACGTCGCTCGCGGTACGGGCGGAATAGAGACAGGATCCGTCCCCAAGGAAACGGTCCAGCCCAAGTAAGTCGCCCTCGCCCAGTACATCACGCAAACGCTCGCCGGAGACGTTCTCTTCGAGGAGATCCACGCGGCCTTGCTGAATCACCCAGACGAACTGACCTTTGGCGTCACCTTGGCGGAAGACGTACTCGTCGGATTCGTGAAACTTCACCTTTCCACTGCCGGCCAAATCGAGCAGGTCCTGCTCCAGGAGTGCGTCGAAGGGGGCGTTCTGTTTTAGAAAGTCGGCCACGCGCTGCCGAATGACGGATGTTTTCATGGTGTTGGACGATCACCGGGGAAAAGCCTGCGCGACGGACTTGGCGCTTGCAGCGGCGCGGCTGGCTCAAGTCAATATACACCAATGCGGGGCAGGGAGCCTTTGCACGGCAAAGACCGCGTAGAGTGGCCGGAACAAGCATAGGCGGCAACGGTGCGCCCGCTTACGGGATACTTCATTACTCGGCCCTGAAAGTGACCGTCACGAACCGGACGCCCTTCCCACTGCTGCGTAGCCTTGCAGAGTGGGTGTAGCGTACCGCTCCGTTGAAGGTAGCGTGCCGCGCCGGGGGCTCAGAAGAACGACTTGATGGCGTCGAAGTCAGCCTGAAAGGTCTCGATCACCATGGGAAGGTGCGCCCTGAGATCCAACTTCTCAAGGGCCTTCGCGGGATCGGACTCCTCGGGTTGGGGTACGTTTGCTACTGTGTAGCCAGCGGCATTTACGAATTCGTCGGCCGCGTTGATCACGTGAGCAAGATGCATTTGGCGGCTGTCAGCCTCATCCGGTGAGTGGTGCATCGCTACCGCCCGCTGGATGGGCTTTGGGATCTTCCACCGTTCCAGCAGTGCCGCGGAAATCGCCGGGTGCGAGAATCCGAGAATTTCCGCTTCACTCGCGACCGGAGCCATACCAGCTTCGATTCGTTTGGCAACTGTCTCGTATTCCGCCGGAGCAGCAATCGCGATCAGCAGTTTTCCAATATCGTGCAGCAGCCCGCCCACGAACGCCCCTTCGCTATACGGGACGGGAAGGTTGCTGGCCAGCAGGTCCGCCATGATGCCTACCGCAACCGAGTGCAGGTTAAACCTCCCGGACGACCAGTTTCGCGGTAGCTTCATCGACGACCAGGTCTTCGAAATGGACAGGCTCAGGACCATGTTCCTGATCCGGGCCATTCCGATAATCGACACCGCGTGCCGGATAGAGTTGACCGTGCCACTCCGTCCGTAATAAGCGGAATTCACCAGCTTGAGCACGTTTCCGGACAACACCGTGTCCTTCTCGATCAGAGAGGCAAGTTCGACGAACGACACGTCCTCATCCGCCAGGGTCGCCATCAATTTCGACAGCACCGGTGAAAACGGGGGCAGTTTATCCATCTTCGACAGGACATGGTCCTGCGCCGCGATACCGGAAGTCATGAGTGCGCTCATGCTCGTACTATCGGTCCGCCGCCGAAAAACTTTAGACGGGTTCGCTACGATGGAATTCATGGAAACCGCCATCGCGGTGCGCGACCTCCGGAAAGTTTATGGGGCGAAAGCCGCGGTTGACGGTTTGACTCTAAGCGTTCCGCGCGGATGCTTTTTCGGGTTCCTGGGCCAGAACGGAGCCGGGAAGTCGACGACAATCCGCATGCTGACCGGCTTGATTCCGCCGACCTCCGGTTCGATCGAGATTCTCGGCCTGCCCATGCAACCCAAGCACGCGATCGAGATCAAGCGTCGCATCGGCCTCGTGCCCGACGAATCTTTGCTCTTCGACCGGCTCACCGCCGCGGAATTTCTGGAATTCGCCGGACGCATGTACGGCCTGGAGCGTTCTCTCGCGGCGGAGCGTGCACGTGAGCTGCTCGCCCTGTTCGAACTTGACGAGGACAGGCGTAAGCTCATCGCGGACTTCTCGAAGGGCATGCGAAAGCGAACCGCCATGGCCGCGGCTCTCATCCACCGTCCCGAGCTATTCCTGATGGACGAACCGTTCGAAGGCGTCGACGCCGTGGGGGCGCGGTTGATGAAGGACATCCTTATCGGACAGGTGCGGCAGGGAGCGACCATCTTCCTGACATCCCACGTACTCGATGTGGTCGAGCGCCTTTGCGACCGTGTCGCCATCATTCACGACGGAAAAATTCTGCTCGACGAAGCGATGGACGCTCTGCGAACCGGCGCGGAAACGCTCGAAGACGTCTTCGTGCGGACGGTGGGCGGCGGGCGGTCGTTCGAGCGGCTGGAGTGGCTGTGACGGGATTGGGAGACGGTGGGTCGGGCGGCGGTGGATCGGGCATCGCGGCGATTCTGCGCGCGCAGTGGTTCTCGCTGCGCAGAGGAACGCCCGGCGGGCTGAGCGGCACGCTATTGACGTTGATTCCGGCCGTGCTCTGGTACGGTTTCTGGAGCGCGCTCGCCTTCGCGGTTCATCTGATAGCGCGGGAATTGGAGCCTCGCGAGCTGATCGCGAAGTCGCTTTCGAGCGGGTTGATGCTCGGTTTGTGCTACTGGCAACTTTCGCCTGTGCTCTCCGCGAGCCTGGGTGCTTCGCTCGATCTTAGAAAGCTGCGCGTCTATCCTATTTCAGACAACCGGCTGTTTGCGCTCGAAGTCCTGTTGCGGCTGGCTTCCGGCGTCGAGGTTCTCCTGATTCTCGCGGGCGCCGGCACGGGACTGGCGCGAAATGCGGCCGCCGGAGGGCTGAGCGCCGTACCCCGAATCGCCGTGGCTCTCACCATTTTTGTCGCGCTCAACCTCGCGCTGGGCGCCGGCGTGCGTTCGCTGATCGAACGGGTCCTTGCCCGGAAGCGGGTTCGCGAAGCCGCCACGTTCCTGATCGCGATGCTCGCCGTACTCCCGCAACTCCTGATCGCGACGCGCGCCGTGTCGCGGCAGACGTTGGGTCGATTTCTGGATTTGTCTAGCGGCGGCTGGTGGCCGTGGGAGGTGGCGGCGCGCGTGGCGATGGATGATCGAGGCGGCCCGGCTTTTGTGGCGCTCCTCGCCTGGGCCGTGGCCGCCTATTTGTTCGGGCGTCATCTGTTCCTCTTGAATCTCCGTCTTGATTTACAGCCCAGCGCCACGGAAGCACCTTCCTCCCGGGCGGGCCTGATAGACCGCTTTTGCCGTCTCCCTTCGCTGTTGCTGCCCGATCCCGAAGCCGCCATCGTCGAGAAGGAGCTTCGCACTTTGAGCCGGACGCCGCGCTTCCGGCTGGTGTTCGTAATGGGCTTCACGTTTGGGTTGGTGGTGTGGCTTCCAACCTCGCTTGGACGGGAGGGGAGCTCGGTCATGCAGCGGAACCTCCCGGTTTTTGTCAGTGTCTACGCCTTGCTGATGCTTGGGCAGGTTTCCTATTGGAACGCGTTTGGGTTCGACCGGGCAGCCGCGCAGGGCTGGATTTGCTGGCCCGTACCGGCCCGGAAGATTTTCATGGCGAAGAATTTCGCCGCCGGCGTCTTCGTGCTGCTGGAGATGATTGCGGTAATGCTCGTGTGCATCGCCGCCCAACGAGAGATTCTCTTCGTAAAGCTCGCCGAGGCCTTCGTCGTGACGCCCATCGTGGCGCTCTATTTGTTCAGCGCGGGCAACCTCAGTTCCGTCCATTTCCCGCGCGCCATGAATCCGGAGCGCATGGGACAGGGTCCCGGACGTTCGCAGGGCCTGCTTTTACTGTTGTTCCCGCTGATGCTCTTCCCCGTCCTGCTGGCGTATTGGGGCCGCCGGGTGTTCGAAAGCGATGCGGTGTTTGCGGGGTTGCTGGCGTTCGCGGCGGTTCTCGGGGCAGTTGTGTACTGGATCGCGATGGATTCAGCCGTGGGCACGATGGACCGGCAGCGTGAGGCCATCGTGTCCGAACTCTCCCGCGGCAGTGGGCCGGTAGCGCGCGGATAAGATCCTGTCATGATCATGAAACAAGCGCTGCATTTGGCTACCTTGTGGGGCAGGCCATCGCCGTTTGTGGCCTGCCATTTTCGCGGAAGAACGGCAGGCGGTAAAAGAACGATCGGCTGCCCCACAGCCTGGCAGTTGTTTCATGAGAGGCCAAACTGCGGCCCGGACGACAATTTACCTGTGGCGCGAAGCGCGCCCGCCCGGAGGAATGACGAGAGTCCGCGCCTATGCGACGGCGGCGCCGAACCCGATCTTCAATCAAAGCGATATGGTGGTAACGGTCGAGACCGATGCCGGAATTACGGGCATCGGCGAAGGGGGATCGAAAGACCTGCTCGAACAATGCGCGGGCCGGCTGATTGGACGAGATCCCCCTTTCATCGAACGTCTGTGGCAAGACGTGTCTCACTCGCTCCCCCTCCTGCCGCCGTTTCACCCACGCTCACTGATTACGGGACCCATGTCGCGGACAACATCGCGGCCCAGCCCGATGCTTCCGGCAACACGAACGTGGTGGGTGCCACCGAGATCACCCTTGGGCTGTACTACGTCGACGAGCTCGGCACCGATCTCTGGGCCGGCACCGATGCGGCGATGGACGCGGCCGGCGATCCGGTCACGATCAACTTGTATTGGACAATTCTCCTCACCACTCCGTCGGTCAACAAGCGTAAAATGAAGCAAAGGGAAACCGCCATGGACGTCACGCTACCAGCCGATTTGAGGGCCCAAGTTGACCAGGAACTTGCTAGCGGCCATTATCAAAGCTCCGACGACCTGATCGGACAGGCTATCAGGCACTTCCTCGATGAGCGTCAGCGTGGCCAACGGCGGCTGGATGCGCTCCGGAGAATCGGTCAGGCGGTTGATCAAGCGGGCCTCTATGAGCGCGTTCTGATTCCCGGCCGGGAATGACGGGTACGCCGCGCGTCGTCCTCGACGCCTGCGTCCTCGCCAATTTCTCTTTGTGCGATGCGCTCCTGCGCCTCGCGGAGCCGCCTCGGCTCTTCGAGCCGAAATGGTCCGGGGAGATCGTTCGGGAGACAACTCGCACGCTGGAATCGAAGCTTCGATGGCCGGGTTCTCTGACCGCTCACTTCGAAGCCGAGCTGCGAACTCACTTCAGTGAGGCATGGATCGGTGGTTACGACCAACTAATTCCCTGGATGAAGAACGATGACAAGGATCGCCACGTTGTAGCGGCCGCGGTCCACGGCGAGGCGACGATCATTGTGACCTTTAATCTGCGCCACTTCAGGCCAGAGCATTTGGAGCCGTGGGGCATCGCCGCGCAACACCCACAGTCATTCCTGAGCGAAGTTTTCCGGCAGGAGCAAGTGCTGGTGATGGCGAAACTGGAGCAACAGGCCGCCGACCGCGGCCGTACCTTGCGTCAACTCCTGGACATCCTGAATGCAACGGTGCCCGGCTTCGTCTCGCTCGTTTCAGACCTGATTTCAAGAAAATAGAGATCATTCGGCACAACACGGTCCATACCTCCTCGAAAGTCGCCAAGTGTAGATCTGGAAGGCAGAAGGCCGTATCACGCGCCCTAACCTCACGGCTTGTCTGGTCCCCTTGCTTCGTTGATCTCCCAAGGCTAGATCTTGTCCTCAGAACCGCTGCACATCTTCAATCCGCGCCGCAACTTCCAGTTACAGGCCTTCGCTGGGCCCGCCGCGACCACTACAATCCGCGCCGCCACCGACGCTTAGATCCGGCGCATCTATGCGTACCTCCCGCAAGGGACCAGCGACGGCCAGTCGGCATACGTCGTCAAGGTCTCGACCGACCGTGGCACGACATGGAACGTGCTGGAAAAGATGGGCATCGCGCAGAACATCGGGACGCCGTTCAAGAACACCTGGGATTTCCTCGTGGCGCAGGGCTACGGCAAGCCCGAGACGCGCCGGTTGGCACACGACGACTATGGGCTGATCACCAGCGCGCCGATCACAGGCAACGGAGTGGCGCAAGCGGTGGCGACGGCTTCTTATGACGCTTCCACCAGCGGGCTGGTGCCGGGCGACTTAGTGGCCTGGCTAACGAGGAGCACGTGAAGGTGATCTCGGTTGAGTACGGTTGAGCAGGTTGGCCACACGAGATTGATTCATCGTGCCCTTCGAACCACCGCACATCTTCGACCCGCGCCGGAACTTTCAATTGCAGGCCTTCACCGGTCGTGGCACAACAACCACCATCCACGACGCCACTGAGACAGGTGCTTCCATCTCGGGGATCTTCCAGGCCGCAGAGGGCTTCGCGGTGCTGGGGTGGTGGAACGCTTACGACTACTTCAACCATCTGCGGCTCAAGCACCTCCCCGGCAACCAAAAGTGCGCGGCGTGGCGGCGGGGACTCACACGGTGGAGATCACCGCCACGTTCACCAAGAACGCCGCCAGCAGCGGGTAGCCTCCGGCCTGGCGTCCCTGGCACTCCAGAAGCCCGGCTTCAAGGGCCACGCCGACGTGTACATGGGCGTCTTCTGGAACAACAAGCGGCGGCACATCAACGCCACGGACCCCGTACCCCACGGTGGTCTCTTCCGGCACGCCCGTCCTCGGCAACGTGGTTTTCTTCTCGATTGGCGCGTCCACGGTGAACCACGCCATCGGGTTCGGCGAGACGTTGCAGGGAATCGGTTCCGACCTGCGCGCGATCATCACACCTACCACTGGGGTCAGGGCCATCACCAACTTCCCAAAAAAACTGCGGACCTCAATATCAACAACTTAACGCCAAATTCGAGCCAACCGCATCCTGCGCCCGTGCATCCACGCGGTAAACTCCAAATCGGAAGCGTCGGCGATTTCCGCCCCATGTCAACCCCAACCAGCCACCCCCAATCCCTGCGCCGCGCGAAAAACGAAAATAGAATTCCTGCGTCACCCCCTATGCAAACCTCTGACCCATCAAGCTTTACGGATCGCTCTCCCGCAAGGGCCCTCGGCGCGCCCCTGCATCCACGCGGTAAACTCCAAATCGGAAGCGTCCGCGAGTTCCGCCTCATCCCAACCCC
>SHUI01000034.1 GCA_009697455.1 Bryobacterales bacterium | reverse complement strand
TATGCGAAGTTGGCTGTCCAGCGTCACGACCGAATCAGGGGCTTGATGCAAACGGTGCACGCCGGCAGCTTCGTTGGCACCGGCTGAAAAAGCCGCCGTATCTGTTTGATACGACGGCCAGATGTTTGGTGCGGAGAGGGGGACTTGAACCCCCACGAGATTGCTCCCGCTAGCACCTCAAGCTAGTGCGTCTGCCAATTCCGCCACCTCCGCGTGGCACTGCTGTTCCTGCTACTTCTTTGCCGGGGCGTTCGCCGGTGGAGCCGGCGCGGCGGGCGTGTCCTTTGCCGGCAACTGCGATACTGAACCGTCCGGGTTGATCTGCAACGGGATCGTCTTGCTTGGACCGCCACCTTCCGGTGTCAGCGTTACAGAGGGCATGGCTCCCGGAGCAGCCGGTTTCTGTCCCGGAGCCGGTGCCGCTGGAGCCGAAGAGACAGGCGCCGTCGTCATCTTGTCGAGCGCGGAGGAACCCAGACGGGCATTACGCGTCGCCAGAACCGATAGCGACAACGATGTGATCATGAACGCAACCGCCGAAATCGTGGTTGCTTTCGACAGAATCGTGGCCGAACCGCGAGGTCCAAACGCCGTCTGAGAACCCATGCCGCCAAACGCGCCCGCGAGATCCGCCGCCTTGCCGCTTTGCAGCAACACCACGACAATCAGGAACAGGCACACAAAGACGTGAATCGTCGTCAACAGGTAAATAATCCACATTGCTATGTTCCAGTATAGGGAATCAAGTGCCCTATGGTCAAACGGGAGTCTTTTCCAACGCAAGATGGGGCTGAAGCGGGAGGGTTGAAGTGTGCAGGGTTGATCATCAAGGCGTGGGATGCCGGGAAGTTGCGCCTGGAACAAATCCGGGCCTTGAATCGGAGCGACCCAGGAAGTCCGCTTCGCGCGCAAAGGGAGGGCGGAGATGTGCGGGTGGATCAACTGGACGCAGAAGCGGCAGCAGTATCAGGAGCAAAGCAAGCGAACACGATGAGTGCTACGGCGGACGTGGCAAAGATAGCGGGCCTGAGCCGGACGCAGGTGACGCGGCCGGTGGCGCAGTAAATGAACATGGCGAAGTAAAGGAGGTGGCCTTCGAGCGGCACTGTTTCGCGAGCCGATTCACGCGGGGCCAAATCGAGTCGCCGGGCCAAAACGGACCGAGAGCACCGGACGCCGACTTATCCAGCTACAGGGCGGCTCCGAGGGATCTAGTGTAGTGTCCACGAAAAAGATGGACAATTATTTCTTTTGTTTTCAGCTCCGGGGGATCCCAGCATCACTCAGAAGAGGAGTGTCTCTCCAGTTATTTGTTGGACACTACACTAGCTTCATCCTTAGCACAGCACGACGTCCACGCGTCTTCTTGACCAATGGCTCAGCCTTAGGGCCCGTCAGGAAGTAACTGTTCCAAGTCCACTCGTGGAACTGTGGTGGCGGCGGGGCAGGCGATTCCAACAGTTGTTTCCTCGCGGGCCCTTAGTGGCGCGCCGATCCAAGAATAATTGTTCCGCACACGGTGGCGCCCTGGTTGGGCAGCAGGATCAAGCTGGACTGGCGGCATCCGTTCGGGGACGGGGCAGACGAAACTTTCCACCGAACAGCGAACCGAAGGGGACAACGCCAGAGACTGCGGCCTTGGGTCGAGTAGCGGCCGCACCGAGCGATACGACCCGGTCGAGGAAATGCAAATAGCAAACGAAAGTTGTTCGAATGGATCTGGAAGAAGCGAAGCACATGAGATGAAGCCTGTGAATTCCGCGTGTTTATGACTCCCGTTGGCCGGATATTGGGATCGGCACGGCGGAAGTACAGTCCGGAGTCTACTCAACGCAGGAATGGAGGCCACTCTGCGGATCGCTTCGCCCATACCTTCAGGCCCGCTTCGATTGCAACATGCTGCGACGTTCGCGCCGCATAATGGAAATGTGCTCTCCCCACTGATCGCGATCACCGGGCCCACAGGTTCCGGAAAGAGTGCCATCGCCCTTCAGATATGCACTTCGTTCGGCGGTGAAGTGGTGAATTGCGACTCGCTACAGATCTACCGCCACTTCGATGTCGGGACCGCGAAACTCCCGCTCGACGCTAGGGAAGGCATCCCGCACCACCTGATCGATATTCTTGACCCGGATCAATTGTTCACCGCCGGGGAGTATTCGCGCTCTGCCCGAACCGTGGTTACCGAAATTCGTGACCGCGGACGGGTTCCGGTTGTGGCCGGAGGCACGGGGTTCTATCTGCGCGCCCTGCTCGACGGCCTTTTCTCTGGACCCGCGGGAGACGGATCGCTGCGCGAGAGGCTTGCCCTCCGCCACAAGCGGCGGGCTGGTTCACTTCACCGGTTGCTTGCCCGCTTCGATCCAGAGACCGCCGCCCGCGTCCATCCGAACGACCTGCGGAAACTGACGCGCGCGCTCGAAATCCGTCTTCTCACCCGTCAACCCGCATCGCAGGTTTTCGCCGAGCGGAGCCGCCAACCGCTTCAGGGCTTCCGTGTTCTTAAGATCGGCCTCAACCCCGAGCGCGAAGCGTTGTATGCGCGACTCAACCGGCGGACGGCAGCCATGTTTGAAGGGGGCCTCATCGAGGAAGTCCATGCGATCCTCTCCTCGGGTTATTCCGCCTCCGCGAAGCCTTTCGAATCGCACGGCTATAAGCAAGCGATTCAGCTACTGAATGGCGAACTCAACTTTATGGAAGCGGTCGCCAACGCGCGGCAGAACACGCGCAACTATGCCAAGCGGCAGATGACGTGGTTCAAGCGGGATGCCGATATCGAGTGGTTCGCCGGATTCGGCGACGAACCTGGCATTCAAGTCGCCGTGGCCGGCCGGGTGCGAAACTTCCTCGCCGCGGCGAGCACCCCGAGTCCAGCCATAACGAGCCCTACAACTCCCGGCTCAGGCACGGAGGAATCGATCTGAAATGCCACTGCCGCCAGGAAACCTGAAGATACTGGGGTGTCACCGCCTAAAATGGTCGCCAGCCCTTTGTAGAGTGCCTTCGGCGCTCCGGCGGCGATCGAAATCATGAATACGACGTCCGAGTAGCTCTCCCCGTCAAGAAGGACGCCTGGCACATTCTGGAAAAAGAAATTGAGGTCGGGCGTCAAGTACAAGCCTCCAGGAGCGATGAATGTATAGCCGATATCCGTCAAGAACAAATCCGTTCCGGAAAGATTCGTCAGCGTGCCGGTGAAAATAACATCGGTCCCGGGAAGTCCCGATTGGACCGCAGAGTCCAGGGAGAAGCCCAGCGCATCACCGAAAGCCGGAACGCTGAGGGCGAGAACGGCAAACAAAGCGAGTATCCTTGACATTGACTTGATCCCCCGATTTCTATTGTCCAACGGCGAACAAGATTGCGTTGTTGATCGCGTACACGGTGCCGTCCACACCGATGACAGTCGGCGTATACGCCTCGCCGATCCCGGACGTCAACTTGATGCTCTGCGTGATGGCCCTCGCGGCGAAGTCCAGACGGTAGAGTCTTCCATCCTCGCTGTTGGCGAACGCCGCCTTCGTGAAGGGATCGATCGCCGTCGTATTGATGCACCATTCTCGAACCGCGCCGGGGAAACTCGCTGCATATTCGGCGTCCGGCGTCGGTCCAGCTACCGTGAAAACCTCTTTCATCACCTGAACGCTCGAATAGGCATCCGTCATCGCGACTCCCGGATCGAGGACGGCAACATGATTGATGCTGTTGCCCCCGGCGCCCGCGTAATTGTTGTATTTCGTCAATAGCAGATAGGAGGACGGGCCGCTGTAGTTCGACACCAGATTCGAGGGCACGATAGACGGTGTGATATCCCAGCCAAACGACGCCGGGAGCTTCGTCTGCGTGAGGGCGCCATTGAAATGCAAGAGCCATCCTCGGCCGTGATGCGAGGGGAACGGGTTCTCGAGAATGCCGTAATAGACATCGCCGTCCGGGCCGACCGTCGGAGAAGAACTCCCATCCTCGGCGATGATGCCGTTACCCAGTGTATTCGGGTCTTTCACACGGATGCGCGCAACCGGCGTCATGGTGCGGCTGTCGACCGAGACCAGATAGCCTGTGCCGAAACCGCTGCCGCCGGCGACCCCGAAATAGAGAATGCGGTGGTCGTTGCTGAGCGCCGGAGAACAGTTCATGGCTACGCGCGTAATACTGGCGTCGCCGCCGGCGGCAGCGAATGCGGTGATGAATGTTCCCACCCCGTTGTAGGCGATCTTCGCGAACCCGCTTTGCAGATTTAGAGGGTTCGGTCCAACCACGCGATACCCAAAGAAAATGTTGCCCGTGCGATCCGACGTAATCGGGGTAGAAATCTTGACCGTGCTGTTGAACGCGGAAGGGTTCGAGGCGTAGTTCGCGTTTCCGTAAAAAGCGATCTGTCCGCTGGGACCGCTGTTGGAATCAGGCTGGTCGCGGTAATAGACCGTCCCGCCCGCGCCCGCGTAATAGAGGCGATTCCGCGCGCTCACAACTGGCCCGAAACTCGGCAGCCAATTGTGCGGCGGCGTCGTGTAATCGCTCGCGAGCGAATACTTGAGCGATCCGTCGGCGCCGCTTCTCGCTTCCACCTTAAAGCCATCGGACGCCCCTGTCTTTACAGCGATGATTACCGTGTTGGCCGCGGTGACCAGAGGCGATCCGTAGTGCACAAGCAAACTGCTCCCGGAATATTGAGGTTGCAAGTCGACCGGGGTCTGCCACCGGATCCGGTTTAGTGGTTGGGCCGGTACCGAAGAGAGCGCGGTGTGCTGTGGATCATGTCCTAGTCCGCTCCAGGGAAAGCTCAGCGCCTGACCGTACAAGTGCGCCTGCGCGAATGCGACCGCGAACAGCAACACAAATCCCCGCTTGGCCATGAATCCTCCGGTATGAGCGTTCTGATCCACGATAACAGCAAGGCAAGGCTTTTTCAGGCGATCCTGTACTGTACGTTCCGGTACTTACAAGGAGAACTGAGTTATCTTTCGATGCCGTTTTTTGGCAATCCGATTGCAAGTTTCAATGTTATCCTAAGTAACAGAAAACAAATCCTATTAATACGATTCGAATGACTAAATATAAACATACGTCGAAAGCAACCTCGGCGCTCTTGCTCTTGACCGCGTCTTTGGCTGGAGCCGACCTTTCGAGTCACGGAATTGATACTCAGCTAACCCAGGTACTAGGTCAAGCGGGGTTTACGGGCAGAGTGGAATCCACACTCGTAACCCGCCTCGGACGTCCGGTGAACCGGCAACTCGCGCAGTTAGGCAGACTCCTTTTCTTCGAGAAATTCACGTCCCTGCACCGCGACAATTCCTGCTCGGGATGTCATTCCCCGGGGGCTGGCATGGGAGACTCCCAATCGATTGCGATTGGGATACAGAACAACAATCAGGTGGGGCCGCATCGCGCGGGACCGCGAAACCAACGGCGCACTCCTTCCGTGGTAAATACAGCGTTCTATCCGAAGCTAATGTGGAACGGCCGGTTCTCCGCGGAGTCGGGCGACCCATTCGATCATTCAGCGCCCTTCCGCTTTCCGCCTCCCGAGGGAATCACCAAGTTTCCCGGCAACGATCCGAAGATCAAGCACCTGCTTCATGCTCAGGCCTTCATCCCCCCGACGGAATTGAACGAAGTCGCGGGCTTTACGGGGACGAAGAATACGCCCTACAGCGTAGGTCCACGTTTCGATCAATTCGACGACGGAAAGGGCATAGCACTGCCGCACCCGGACGCCGCAGGGTTCCGGAACGAACCGATCCGGCAGTTGCTGACGCAACTCATGAACGCGTCGCCGCCGCTCAAGGCTCTGTTCAGAAAACATTTCCCGGCGGAAATGGCGAATAACGGATCTATCGAGTTTTCCATGTTCGGCCGCGCCATAGCCGAATTTGAGTTCGAGCTTGTCTTCGCGAACGCACCGATCGACAGGTTCGCCCGCGGCGACCGCAACGCCCTGAGCTCGCACGAAAAGCGTGGCGCGCTATTGTTTTTCGGCAAGGCCAAGTGCGTCAGTTGCCATGCCGTCGCCGGTGCCGCGAACGAAATGTTCAGCGATTTCCGGAATCGCCGAATCGGCGTCCCGCAGATAGCGCCGTTTTTTGGCGTGGGTCGCGGAAATACGATTTTCGACGGTCCAGGCGAGAACGAAGATTTCGGAGCGGAACAGATTAGCGGCGTTGCGGGCGACCGTTACAAGTTCCGTACTTCACCCTTAAGAAATGTGGGAATCCAGCCGGCCTTTTTCCACAACGGCGCCTTCACGAGGCTTGAGGATGCGATCCGTCATCATCTCGACGTTCCGCGGTCGGCCCGCCACTACAATGCGATTCGGGCTGGCGTTGACTTCGACCTGATTTTCCGGTTGGGCCCCATCGAACCGGTATTGCAAGGGCTCGATCCGATCCTCGCCGCCCCGATCAACTTGAACGAAGACGAGTTCGAAGACCTTGTAAAATTTGTCCGTAACGGATTGCTCGACCCGCGTGCGAAGCGGCGATCGCTGTGCGACGTGATTCCAGACGCACTCCCGAGCGGCCTGACGCTTGCGAATTTCGAGGGCTGTGAGGATCGCGACCGGCACGGCGAGCGCTAAACTCCAGGAACTCCATCGATTGCCGATCCCGGCAATGCCAACGAAGTGGTTACTTCCTAATCCGCGCGTTCCGCCCTGCCTCTTTGAGAAGAGCGTCGTGAAAAAGAAGCATGATGTAAGTTTGGTACCGATTCCTCTGCCATCCACCAGTTGCCGGGCGGTTGCATTGCAATGTCCTCGTTCGCGAGGTGGATAGTGACCCGCGGAAGTTCTTTCGTGCGGCGGGCCTGGGCCATGACATCACCTAACGAGATGGTCTTGCGTTCGCGCATGGCAGCACGCAGATCCGCCTTGACCGCCTCACTGTGGCGCGACAGATGGGATATATTTTCACTGTCCCAATCGCACGCGACCTCCCGCGGCTCCCGACCGGCCTTCCGGTCGTCCACGGTTTCCCAATACAAGGCGGTCGGCGATCAGGCTGTGGCGAAATCCGGGCGAATACTACGGAACAGGTCCGCGATACCGCCGCCTTCCGCCGGGCGCCCCTGCCGCTCGAGGATGTCGAGCGCTTGCTGACCCGTCGAAGTCCAGTGCCGACCCGCGTGATCCATTCGGTCGGCCGACCGGTATGCCGCCCGCGCTTCCGGGTAGCGCTGCAATAGGAGCAGGCACTCGGCGCGCGTGGCTTCCGACCAGTAATCCGGCTTCGAGACCGCCTCCGTTACCTTGAGGACTTCGTCAGCCATGGCCTGATACCCATCCTCGCCAATCGCGAACTTCAGGTAGGCGGCGTTGATGCCGTTGTAAATGGCTTGGTCCGCCCGGTTCTGACGGTGGGCTTCGTCTCTCGCCGATTCATAAAGAGCAAGGGCCCGGCGGGCGACTTGCTGGTTCCTCCCCGCTTTAAGCCATTGCCGCTTGAACCGTCCCGCGAGAATACCTTGCGTTTCCGGGTCGCTCCGAAGGCTCCCATCGAGCGCGTTCAAGCTCGCGGCCGCGCCGGTAATGTCTCCGGTACCCGACTGCGCAATGGCTAGTTGCTGGAGCGCCTGCGCGTCGTTGCAAAACGGCTGGAAACCGGAGTCTGGCATCCTGAAGTCCACATAGCGCCGGAGCAGTTGCGAGGCCTGAGAATACTCCTCCACATCGAGCAGGGCCAAGCCGAGTGCCCGTTCCACCCTTGGCATGACCGTGGGCTTTCCCAGAAGCTCGACGGCCTCTTCCATCAGTGTTTCAGTATCGTCGAGCTGTAGGGCGGCCGCCACACGCGACATGAGAGCCACCGCAGTGGAGTCAACTCCATCGATCATCCGCCGTTCAAGCGTCGTCGGTGTTTGCCGTTTCAGCCGTTTCTTGAGTACCTCGTACGCGCGGTGACCGGACGATCTCGGCTTGACCATTTCGACGTGGTTTCCGGGAACAATCTCCTTCTCGTCGAAGGGGAACGGATCGAGCGAAGTCGACTGCGGCACGAACTTGTCTTCCATGCCAGCCACCAGCGTGAGACGAAAGGGCTGCGGAGCTTCGGCGCGCCGGTCATCGATCAACCGCTGCCATTGGTAACGCAAGTCCCGTATCAACGCTCCAAACCGGCTCATATCCGCCGCCTGTGTGTTGAACAGACTGACAAGGCCCGCCTTCACGAGTCCGCCGCTCGGCGTTCCGTAGAGAATGACCTCCGTCAGGCGGCCCAGATGCGCGGCTCTTTGATTTGAGATCTCCCCCAGGATGAAAAGCTGGATGACCAACCCGCCCATGCTGTGCCCGACCAGGACGATCTTCTTGTAGCGTTCCGCGGTGTTATCGAGCAGCGTTCGAAGGCCGCGTCCAAGCGTGTCGAGGTCGGGATCGTCGGACCAGACCAGCCTGACGAGGGGGTTATGCAGAACGCCGCTCGGATAACCCCAAAAGCAGAAATCGTAATTGAGCAATTCCCCGTCCTGCTCAAGCAGGTTGGGAAAGTCGTTCCAGGTACTTAGCGCGCCCCCGGAGAAGCCGTGTACAAAAACAGCGAGTCCCTCTCCATGTGGCTTTCGACAAATCCAAGTCTCGGCATCTTCAGACACAGTTGTCTCCCCTTCTCCTCGACTTACGCGCCGGCCTCTTGCCCGCGAAGCTCACTATGCCGTTCGCGTAAGTGTTCAATCACCCGGTCCAACTCCGGCACGCTTTGGCCCGCGCGCTCCCGGGCGGAACGCAAGAGCAGCAGGTTGTCCCAAGTCGTCTTGATCTGCCATGACGCATTCCCCGCATCGAGCACCTTCGACAGGACACGGTCTGCCAGCGTCCAGTCGCTGCCTATCGCGCTGAGTTCGAGCACCGTTGCCAGGTCCCAATAATCGCTCGACGAGATGCCTCCGCGCCTCGCGACGGCAAAACTCACCAGCGGCACAAGCCGGCCCGCCTCTTTCATCGCCTCGGCGTCGCCTCTTTCGATCAAGAGGGTGATGGCGTTGACTCCTGGATAATAGTCGCGGGCATCGCTTTCGAAGCCCTGGGTATAAGCTCTTATCGCATCGTCGAGGGCCGCTGGAGCCCTGAGACTCTTCGCTTTCTTCAACTCCTTATACCGATCCTTGTGGACCCGCCCCAGGATACCCAAGGTCTCCGGATCCACGCCTTTCTCTTGGACCAGGGCTTTCAATATCCCGAGAGCGCGGTCACGGTCGCCGGGCTGATTGCGCCGGTTCAGGGCGAGAGCGCGCTGTTGCCGGACGAGCACGTTTACCCGCAGGCGATCGGGGAACTCATCCTCCAGGCGAACCATTTCGTCCCAGGCACTCACATCCCGGAACGAAAGCATCAGGTTCACCAGTATCTCGCTTTGCGCGAGTTTCAAGTCGCCGAGGCTCTGCCGGATGGCCTGGAGCGCCGCGAGCCGCTCACTGTCGGAGGGTTTCGCCCGCGCCTCGGACAACTGATTCCGGAACTCCTCGGAGTGCCTAACCTGATCTTGAAAAATCTCGGTCACTTCGTGCGGCAGGTCGATTTTGGGGAAGTTGGGAATCAGTTGGAACAGCGGGCTATCCTTGGTCGCGGCGCCGTGGATCGCTTCCCGCAGCCGCGTGCTCAAGGCAGTCCGCAGAGTGACCGCTCCTTCCTCGCTTAGCTTCCCGTTTTCCAACGGATAGGGAATCGCACGTACGAAGCCAACGTCGAATGGAAGGGCGTGAATGGCCGCAAAGATTGGAATCGTGGTGAAGGGGCGTGTGGCGTGGCGAACACCAAGTTCGTAGAAGACGTTCGGGTTGGCGAGCGTCAGGTCCGCGACCACATAGTCGGAAAGCAGAAGTCTGCCGAACATGGAAGCATGAATGACTCCCCCCGATCGTTCGCGGTCGCCTCGAATCGGATTCAACCCGGCTTCACGTATGGCGGGTTCGATCGCGGCTTCATAGATGCGATCGAAGTCAACCTCGACCCCGCTCGTCAGATTCGCCTTCTTGCCGAATGGCATGACGACGAAACATGCAGCGCGCAACCGTGTTTGGGAATCCGCTTCGCCTTTCACCGTGATCCATTTGACCTCGAATCCGGTTGCGGCGCAACTGCGGATCGCGACCCCGTTACCGCTTGCGGCGCCGGGCGGCTGCCAGAGCGGCTAAGCGGAGGAACGACAACGCCACCGTGGACGGCTCCGGAACCCCGGAAGCGAGATTCCCAATTTCTGCGGCGCTCAGCGCAGTATCGTAGATGCGGATGTTATCGAGGTTGCCATTGAAGAACTCCTCGTACCCGCCGAATTGCCTGCCGAATTGCGTGGGCGTCGGCTCCCCCCGTCAAGCCAGTGACGAGCGCGAAAGGAACGCTGTTCAATAACACTCCGTCAACGTAAAACTCGCTCCTCGGCGTGACGTCATTAACAAAGAGTGCCAGACGGTGCCAGTTGCCGTCGATGGGGTAGGCGAGGCCTCCCGATGCCCACGAGTCGCCAAGGCGGCAGTTGAGCCCGCCGTCGTACCCGATGTAAAACCCGGGGCCGCCGGATCGCCCTTGCGAGATGATCTCGAAGATGCTTGTGGTAGAACCGAGGTCGCCAGCCTGCTCGTCGAAAACGACGGTATAGCTTCCCGAGGTCGGCACAAGGTAATCGCCGAACTCGACCTATGGGTGCGCATTGTAGACGCCGAGCGTGAGGATGCCGCCCGCGACCGCCGCGCCCCCGTTGAGAGAGCCGTTCGAGGTGCGGGCGGAATCGCTCACATCGCCGTTGAAAAGGTATTGGTGAATCAAGGCGGCTTGTGCGCTGAAGACACCTGCCGCGAGTATGGTGAAGAGACGTAGGATGCGTATCAATTTAGGTTAGATTGAGATGGTGCCTGAGGATGTTTTGAACCTCAAGTGCTGTGAGCAGTACCAACGTGAAGGCCTTGATTACCGGTACCGCCGTCAGAACGTTAGCCTTCCCGCGATCTGCGCCTGCCGCGGCGCGCGCGACGAGAAAATTCGCCCGAATGAGGAGGGTTCGTCCACGTACCGCTCCGGAATACTGAAGTTGGTGCGGTTCGTCAGATTGAACGCTTGCGCTTCCAATTGCAGCGCCAGACGGTCCCGAATCTGGAAGCGCCTCGACAAAGACACATCCGCGCTGAAGTATCCCGGCCCCCTCACGATGTTTCGCCCGGCGTTGCCGAACGTGTACGGGGTGGGGACGGCGAACGCGGCGGTATTGAACCACTGGAGCGGCGTCCCCGGTCCTTGATTCGGATCTCCAACTATATTAGGCCGGTCGCTGCCGAAGGTTCCGCCTGTATTCCCCGTATTGCTGTTATCGAAGCGAAGGAGCGGCGTAAATGGCTGTCCCGTGTTACCGCTCACGATCGCGCTCAACTGAAACCCTTTCAGTAACGCTCCAGGCAGCGTCCAGACGGCCGAGATGCTCACCCTCTGACGCGCGTCAAAGCTCGACACTGCGCGTTCCCCTGCGAAGCTCGAACTGTTCTGCGGAAAATTCTTGTCTGCCTTGACCCCGAGGAACGCCGAAGCGTCGTCGATCGACTTCGAGTACGTGTAGGCGGCGAGCACGGAAAATCCGCTTGCGAGCGGCCTGTTCAGCGACGCCTGCATCGAATGGAAATTCGAATTTCCTCCGCTCTCGATAAGGAAAATGTTACTGAACGCCGCGAGTGGGCGCCTGCGCGTGAGATCCGCGGATCCCGGCGCCGGCTGGTTGAGGTCCCTCGATCGGATCAGGTGCGTACCCTTCGATCCGGCATAACTCAAGCTGAAGACGCCAACGCGATCCACGCGGCGCTGGACGTTGAGATTCCAATGCTGCAAGTAGGCCTGGGTCAAGTCCGGACTGAGCGAACTCAGCGACGCCGCCGGCGTGATGCCGCCTCGCGTTGGGAAGGGGTCGGAGAGGTTCAGCAGTGCCTGGGCGGTCGGAAAGAAGACACGGATGTTGAAGTAGGGCGGATTGAAGTTGAGCGACGTATTTGCGATCATCATGCCCGAATCGAAGAACACGCCGTAGCCGCCTCGAATGACGGATTCCGCGTCCGGCGACCAGGCAAAACCCACTCGCGGCGCAAGATTATTCCGGTCCGGCTGCGTGCCAGATCGCGAGACGCCGTTCGTGCCGACGCGCGAGATCAAGCCCGTCGCAAGATTCAGTACCGACATCCAGTCGCTCGGGTCCGTTGGCGGCGTGTTGTACTCATAGCGCAGGCCTAAATTTAGGGTCAGTGACGGGCTGATCTTCCAATCGTCCTGCACGAAGTAGTTGGTGGCAGTCGAGCGTAACGTCTGCACCGCATCCGACTGCGACTGCACTCCGAATGATGGAAGACCCAACAGCAAATCGCCAGGTCCGGCCCCGGAGAGCGCACCTGAAAAGGTCAGCGACCCGCGCGACAGCAGATCGTTAATGCCGTTGTGCTCAATCTTACGCGCCTCAAATCCCAGTTTCAGCGCGTGCGCGCCACGCAACAGAGACAGTGTATCGTTGACCTGATAGGTGTTGCCCGCGCGGTCGATAGGCAGTTGCGTGACGTCGCCTGTCTTCGAATAGCCGGCAACGGTGACGGAGGGGAATCCGAAATCGATCGGTTTCTTCGGCAGCCAGTCGACGCCCCACAGCCGGTTTACGTCGCGAGTGACGTTTTCCGGCAGCAAACTTCGCTGCAGGCGATTGAAGCCCATCAGCAACACATTCACGTTTCGGGGGCTGAGTACACGGTGATACTGTGCAAGCGCGTTATGTCCTCGGTCTTTGACGGAGTCGCCGAATCCCGGCACATCGGTGTTTTCTTCGGCGAACGGTTCCATCAGATTTTTCGTCCCGAAGCTATAGCGGAGCGTCAGGACGTCGTTCGCCGAGGCGTAATGGTCGCCGCGGAAGTTGGCTTGGTTCTGATCGTCCGTCCCCGTAGGCTGCGCCAGATAATTCGCCGCCGCGCCCGGGAGATTGGCTCGCGGAAATAGGTCGAATACTTTACCTGAAAGCGGGTGAATCCGGGACGCGGGAATCAGCTTTCCCGCAAACGGCTGCCGCGTGAAGGGGTCGAACACGTTCGCGGAAAGCGATGAGAGATCGCCGCGCCGGATCGCCTCGGCAGGCACCGTGCCGAGCCTTGTCAATCCTTGCCTCTCGCGCACGCCGTCGAAGTTCGAAAAGACAAACGTCCGCTCGCGCCGCAACGCGCCGCCTGCTCCTGCGCCGAACTGGTTCCGAATGTATTTGTTGTTGCCTGCCCGGTCGAAGTAGTTGTTGGCGTCAAGGACACGATTCCGCAAATACTCGTAGCCGAAGCCGTGCCAATCGTTCGTGCCGCTTCGGGTGACCACGTTGACCTGTCCTCCGGCACTGCGTCCATACTCGGCACTGTAGGCGTTGGTGGCGATCTTGAACTCCTGAATCGCATCCACGGGGGGTTGAAGATTATACCGGTTGACGTCGGGATCGTTATTGTCCACGCCGTCGAGCAGAAAGTTATTGAACTCTTCGCGCGCGCCGTTGACGTGCATGGCGAAGGAACCGCGAGAAGACAACTCCGAATCCTCAACGGGAGGAAGAACACCGGGGATCAACAGCGACAGTTGCAGGAAATCCCGCCGGTTGAGGGGCAGAGCCTCCACGCGCGCCCGGTCGATGACCGCGCCAAGATCGGAAGACTCCGTGGGCACGGCGCGCGCCGCCGCAGTGACCTCCGCGCGAGTTTGAACTCCCGCGAGGCTAAGCCTGATATCCACACGCAGACGCGACTCCACGTTCAGGGAAATGCTGGTGACTGTACTGTCCGCGAAGCCATCCGCTCTTGCGGCAATTTCATAGACGCCTGGCGGCAATTGGGGAAACTGATAGTGCCCCGTCTGATCGGCCGTCATGGAACGCTTCACCGCGTTCCTGGCCGCCGATACGGAAACTTCCGCCTTCGGCATGCCTCCAGACGAAGGATCAAGCACATAGCCGGAAATCGAACCGGATGTCACTTGCGCGCGGGCTCCAGCGGCTGCAAAAACAGCGAGTGCGCCAAACAGCAGGTCCCGTTGCATAGCTCTCATGTCCCTTTCGCCGCGTGACGTAAAGCAGGCGCGCCCCGCGAAGATTTCCGGTTTCGCGATTAGCGCTCACCCGTCGGCCGTTAGCAATCGTCCAAGCTACCGGTTGGGGCTGAAGCGCTGTTTACCGGCTGCTTGCGGCGCCGACCGCTCCGCGCGGCACAACCGGAAACATGGTCAACCCCGCCGCTCAAGCGGTCAAACTCCATCGTACAACTGTTGGCAAAATCGGCGTGAGAGGAATACCACCCGGCAGTTCGAAGCGTCAGCCGGACCGGTACACCGCTACAGTCAGCACTACTCCCGCCTAAGCTTCAAGGGCGCGGGCTTGACGGTCCAGGCCGGACCCATCTCAGTCGCCTGAAATGTCGTCGGTAATTGCTCCCCGACTTCTGAGCGCATCTGTGCCACGTGAACATCAAGCGAGCCTTCCGATTTACCCGACACGTACGCCTTCGGCATCAGTCGAAGGAACTGCGCGGCGTTGAGATGCAAACCTCCCGCGTCAACCCAGCCGGGAACGAAGATGGCCCCCTCCCGCGGCACCAGCCGGCGAATAACCCAAGTCGTGCTGGCAAAAGGAGTAGTAGTCGACCATGTCCTGCACAATGCTTCCGTATGTTCGGCCAGTCATGGAACCATAGCCGGCCGGGACAATCGCTGCCGGAGTACCCGTCGCAACAATGGCATCGATAAACATGCCGGTCTGGTTCATGTCTTGGCCTTGGTTCACGCGGATCCCGAGGCCATTGCCGTTCTTGTCGGGAGAGAATGCCCCGGAGCCGTTGGTTTGGCCGGAGATAGCATTAGCGGCAAGCCGCGCGAAAATACCGCGCGGAGCCCGCGCTGGACCGTTTCCGTGTAAGGGTTAGCCGCAGGTCCCCCTTCAAGGTGGCCGTTGGCTTCGAGGGCATTCACGTTGGACGGGGCAATGGAGTAGTAGCTGCTCCACGAATCCCAATAGCCTTCATTCCCGGATCTGGTCATGCCTTTGTGAAATTACAACAGACCCTCGTCAATAGCGATATTGACTCGCACGGCCGCACGGCCGGACTATCGGCCCGCATGGCGACATAATAGGGCTCATCGTCGGTCTCGCCTGATGACAGGTTCTGAATGGTCAGGCGCGCGGTGAAAACGGTTCCCACCGCGCCCGAGTAAGTGTGAGTGGCTTCGAGGTTGTAGCGGCCTGCCGCGGCAGCGCCAAAAGTCCCGTTTGCACTCGGGGACCCGTCACCAAATGACCAAGTCCACTGGTAGGCTCCGGCGGGGGTGCAATTCGCGCAAGCACCCTTCAGCCGGATGGATTTCGCGGCGTAGGTGTCGTGCGGGATCAAGGGATTAGCTACCCATGGCACCGTCTTAACCGTGAAGACGGCCGCCGAAGCCGCAGGGGCGACGAAACTAACGAAAAGAGCGAACTGCAACAGAGAACTGCAGTAAGTGCGCATCACGGGAGGAACTCCTTATCTCATTTGCCGGGGAAGCTAATCTTCCCCGGGTTGTTCTCATGTCAAAGACGAACGACAATACAGCCGCCGCCAACGCAAACGGAACCAACATCGGACCTGCCCGATCAAACAACCCGGGACTGGCGGTATCGGCGGCCCAAAGCGATGCCGACAATCCCCGTCAGTAAAAGGACATACGACGCGGGCTCGGGCGCAGCACCGCCCTCGATCTCCAGGCCACCACTCAAGAAAATGCTGCTGCCGGAGTCAGGGTCAGTCTGGGTCAGGTAAAAACCCGCGGCAGGGGCCACTGAATCTACCAGGAAGTGGACGTGCCCTGTCTGGCCGGCCCCCAACACAAAATTCCAGGCAAGCGCCAGCGAAACATCGTCTGGACTGCCCGCCGGGACGCCGTTGGTGTTATCCAACGGGCCCGAGATGACGTGGGCGAAAATGTTGCCGAATACATAGCCAGGCTCGTCAATCTCCCAACGGAGACCGGCGGGAGCCACACCAGACACAGCTCCGAATTCGTTGAAGAAGGTGTTGATCAATTCGTCGATCTCGTGGTCGAAAAATCCGGTTACCGAGTGCGCCCCGGCGCCGGTGACCGTGACCGCGACGCTTCCGAGTCCAGTAGTCTGAGTTGCAATACCGGGATCGGCTAACACGCCGGGAGGGAGCGCGCCCGGGGAGAAATAGTCATGGAGGGTTCCGTCGATATTCAGTGCCCATTCGTATAGCACCGGACCCGCGATGGCGGAAGGCAGAACTGCGAACTGCAAAAGGGAAACCAGCGCGAACAGTTTTGGAAGGCGCATAAATAAAACTGTCGGTTTGGTTATGCACGCAATACCCCCCTTTGCCAATGAGTACTAGTACTGTTTTTCGCGGGCGCTACTGATAGAATTTTCAGGCGGACCAGGAGGAATGGTGAGACTCACCGAGCCAGACTTTGATCGAGCGGTAGACTGCGGCGCTGGGAACGGAATTCCCGGGCAGGTCCGTGATCGCGCTTTGCACGCGACAGGTTCGGCATTCCGGGCTGCGGCAGACCGACTCCGCGTCGATGGCGAATCGGAACGGACGCAATGAAACTGCTATTGGCTGTTCTCGCGGGATCCGGTCTGTTCGCCCAAGACTACGACACCGTCATTCTAGGCGGGCGGGTAATTGATCCTGAATCGAAGCTGGACGCCGTCCGCAACGTAGGAATCACCGGCGGCACGATACGCGACGTGTCCGAAAAACCTCTGCGCGGACGAACCACGATCAACGCGAAAGGCCTGGTTGTCTCGCCCGGCTTCATCGACCTGCACCGCCATGGGCAGGACGAGGAAGCGTACCGCTATCAAGCCATGGACGGTGTTACCACGGGTTTCGAACTGGAGGTTGGAACCGATGATGTCGACCGCTGGTACGCGGCGCGGGAGGGGAAAGCCGCGGTGAACCACGGCGTGAGCATCGGACACGTTCCGGTGCGCATGGCTGTGATGAAGGACCCGGGAACGTTTTTGCCGAGCGGCGATGCGGCAAAGCGGGCAGCGACTGATGAAGAGATCACGGAGTTCAAGCGCCGCATGGAGCGGGGGCTGCAACGCGGCGCGGTCGCGGCGGGGTTCGGAGTCGCCTACACGGCGGCGGCGTCGCGGTGGGAGATTCTCGAAATGTTTCGCGTGGCGGCGCGCTTCGGCGCTTCGTGTCATGTGCACATGCGGAGCGCGGCGGGAGGCGGATCGCCCGAAGAGGGGTTGCAGGAAGTAATCGCCGCGGCGGCGGTGACTGGGGCGCCGCTGCACGTGGTGCACATCAACAGCAGCGCCTTGAAGTTGACGACGCGTTTGCTAGGAATGATAGGGGAGGCTCGGGAACGGGGTATGGATGTCTCAACCGAATGCTACCCCTACACGGCGGGCGCGACGCGGCTCGAAACAGCGCTATTCGATTCCTGGACGAACCGCCCGGCGGCGGATTACGCGATGATCCAATGGGCGGCGACGGGCGAGCGGCTCACCGCCGAGACCTTCGCGCGGTACCGGAAGACCGGCGGACGGATCATCGTGCATACCAATACCGAGGAGATGGTGGAAGCCGCGGTGAAGCATCCTCTCACGATGATCGCTAGCGATGGAGGGGCGTTTCAGGACGGCACGGGACATCCGCGTTCGGCGGGCTGCTACTCGAGAATCCTTGGCGTCTACGTGCGGGAGAAAAAGCTCATTCCGCTGGATGAAGCTATCCGAAAGATGACTCTGATGCCAGCCCTCCGGCTGGAGCGCAGGGTTCCCGCAATGAAGAACAAAGGCCGCATCCGCGCCGGGGCAGACGCCGATATAACGGTTTTCGATGCAGCTTCCATTCGCGACCACTCCACGTACGAGCGCGCCGCGGCCTATTCCGAAGGTGTCCGCCTTGTTTTGGTCAGCGGAGTTCCGGTTGTCCGGGATGGCCGTCTGACCGGTGCGACGCCGGGGCGGGGCGTGCGCGCGGCAATTCAGTAGTAGGATAAAATGAAAGATATGAAGTCAGCGATACGCGGCCTTTTACTTCTGTGCGCCTTCGTGGCGGCCGTCTTTCCCTCGGACTTGCCCCGCTCCGCTCCGGAACTCGCCATCCAGATGCCGTCCGGCGAACAGCTCAAGATGAGCAAGTTCAAAGGCAAAGTGGTGGTTCTTGAGTTCCTGAGCACCACTTGCCCGCATTGCCAGCGTGCTTCGCAGGCGATGAACGCGTTGTACAAGGAGTTCGGCCCGAGAGGGTTCCAGCCAGTCGGCGCGGCGTTCAACCCCATGGCGGGGATGCTCGTGGCGGATTACACGAAACAGTTCGGCCTCCAGTTTCCGGTAGGCAGCGTGACACGCGAACAGGTGTATGAATACCTCCAGAGGTCGCCCATCATTATGATGACGGTGCCGCAGATCGTCTTTATCGACCGTCAAGGAAATCTGCGACTTCATAAGGACAGCAATATCGATCAGGAGTGGTTCCGCGAAGAAGAGAAGAATATGCGGACGACCCTTGAGGAGTTGCTGAAAGAGCCGGCCACGAGCAAGCCCGCGACGGCCAAGCCGGCAGCGAAGACTTCCGCTAAGAAGGGATGACGGCCGTCCTCGCGCCGCAGCAGTGGCTTCTAGCGGCGCTGGTGCTGGCCGCCGCAGTCTTCGACGTGCGAACGCACAAGATCCCGAACGCCTTGAACCTGGCTGGGACCCTCGCTGGACTCGCCGCGGGCCTGGCTCTAAATGGCATTGCCGGTCTGAAGCGCGCGGGTCTCGGGTTCGCGCTTGGCTTCGCGGTCTATTTCGCGATGTACCTGCTGCGGGCGATGGGGGCCGGAGACGTCAAGTTGATGGCGGCGGTCGGATCGATTGTGGGTCCCGGCAACTGGTTCGCGGTATTCATTCTCACGAGCGTTCTCGGCGGGGTCCTGGCACTCGCACTCGTGATTCACAAAGGCCGGCTTTCAAGAACATTGTGGAATATCTGGTTTCTTGTGCGGGACTTGGCGCGCCTGCGTTCGCCCGCGCGGAATCCGGAACTTGATGTGCGCAGTGAGGAATCAGTCAAGCTGGAGCACGCGGTGTCGATTGCGCTTGGATCGCTGGCATTTCTGTATCTTTCGACACGGTAAACCGGGCTCTTTTGATGGCTACAGCGACGTGTGCTCCTCCTCCCTGGACCGCTACCCGGACCACGTGCCCGGTGCACGACAGCCAGCGCGTGGCGGACTGCCGGTGCGCAGGTATTTCTATCCAAAGTTCCAGGGTGTCCCCCACGTTGGGAGGCGCTCCACCCTGAGCCAAACGGATGAGCACACCGTGCGCGCTCATGTTTATGGCTTCCGCTGCTCGCCCTCCGGCTTCGCAATACAGATGGATTTCTTTTCGCGGGCTTCCACGTCGATCCATTGGTCTGGCTTATCGGTTGTCCCGGCGTAAACTTTAGATTCTTGTTTTTCGTCCCACGGTTGGTCCACCCGGGGTGAGAACCGCCGGAGATTCAGGATGAGGCGTTTTCCTGGGTTTCACGCGAGGGAAAAGCTGTTTTCGGAGCGGACGAAGCAGGTGGAGGGCGCGTACCCGCTAATCGCGCATGACTGGAAGCAGCAGCTTCGATGGGCGTCTGGAATCGTGGTAGATCGTCTGGTACGCGGTCTGGAATCCGGTTTCGCTGGCAATGGGACGGCCTGTGTTCGGATTGCGGTCGAAGCGCGGAAAATTGCTGCTCGACACCTCGATCCGGATGCGGTGCCCTTTCTTGAAAACGTTGCTTGTTACGCCCCCATCAATCTCGATCCGGCGCACCTCGCCTGGTTTGTTGAGCGCTTCACGTTCGATCCCGCGAGCGTACCGCAGGCGCAGAATTCCGTCGGTGAGGTTGCGGGCCATGCCGTCCGGGAAAACGTCCACCAGCTTCACCGTAAAATCGGTGTCGGGCGCCGTAGTCGCTGCATAGAGGAGCAGTCGAACCGGACCCGTGACCTCGGTGTCTTCCTTAAGCGGCTCAGTCGAATAGACCAGTACATCCTTTCGCCTTTCGATCACTCGCTGATCTTTCGGCCCCCACGGGAACACAGACGGATTGCAGCAGACCGCGCCGCCGTGGGTCGGAACCGGATCCCGCGGGTCGTAAAGATAATGATCGGGGCCGCTTCCGGCACCCGCCGGGCGATCCCGCAGCGTTCCCTTTCCGGCCAGATAGAACGCCTTCGTCTTCGCCGAGGCCGGCGGCCAACTGTCGATGTCGCGCCACCGGTTGCCGCCCATCACGAACACGCGAACAGGCGGCGTTGAAAGCAGCGGCGAGTCCCGTCCCTTAAGCCACTGGTCGAACCATTCGAGTTGGAGCTTCCGGATGGGCGCAAGCGAGTCCGGTCCAAAATCTACCCCGTCAAAACGAAGGGACATGTTGTGCGGCCAAGGTCCGATCAGGATCCGGTGGACCTTCGAGGACTTCCGTAATTCGGCGAACGCCGCAAGGTCGCTCTCGACGAAATTGTCGTACCAGCCGCCCACGCTGAAGACGGGCACGCGAATCGACGCAAGCCGCTCTTTGGTGCTGATCCCGCGCCAGTAGCCGTCGAAGGCGGGATGGTCGAGCGCATTTTGAAAGATTGCGACCGGCTGCCCCGCGGCTGCCGTATCGGCCTTGCGCAGGGGCAGAGCACGGACAAACACCGAAAACTCCGGCGGTTTGTAACCCGGGGCACGCAGGTTCTCCGCAATCCAAAGCAGCCGGTTGCCGAGTTTCATGGCTCCGCCCGGCGAGTAGTATCGATCGCGGTATTCGTCGTAACCTGAAACCACGGGGAAGATCGCCTTCAGGTGGGGATTATTGAGCGCAGCCGCGGCCCACTGAACGATGCCGAGATATGAGCCTCCCATCATGCCGATCTTTCCGTCGCACCAGGGCTGACGCGCGATCCAGTTCAGGGTGTCGTCCCCGTCCCGCGGCTCCTGCGTAAGAGGCGCGAAGACTCCCTCCGACGCATACCGCCCGCGCACATCCTGCACCACCACCGCGTATCCGCTCTCCGCGAAGGCCCGGTGATTCGGCGTGAGCGCGTCTCCCTTTCCGTAGGGCGTGCGAACCAGAAGGGCTGGTCTCCGCGCCGGTCCGGCCGGGCGAAAAACGTTCGCGGAAAGCCGTACGCCATCCCGCATCGGAATCCTGACGTTGAAATTCGCGACGAGCGACGGCGGACTTTGACCCGCCGCGGTTGCCGAGAGCGCGGTAACCGCACAAATGACTGCTAGTCCGCGCAATCGCACAGTACCTTCCAGTACATTCCGGCGGCGCGTTCGACAGCGTGCTCCGCGCGAATATGCGCTTTGGCTCTTTCTCCAATTTCATCCGCCAGACGGGGACTGGCGGTCACCCACAACATGGATTCGGCGAGCATGGTTTCCTCCGCAAGACCGGGGGCGATGCGCAGACATGCGGTTTCCGGAAACGACTCGGTCTCCTTCCCCTCATGCAGCAAAACCAGTTTACCAATCCCCATCATTCGTATGGCGATCCCGGAGGTCTCCCCGGCCGCCGGGTAGCGCAGGTTGATGCAAGCTCCGGTCGCCGAGGCGAGTTGCCAGAACTGCCGTTCCGGAGAATAGCCCACGCGAATCACGCCGCTTCCATGCGGTATCGAATCGAGGAGACGGGCAAGGCTCGCCGAGACGCACTCGCCTTCAATGAGCAGACGGGTGTCCGGCATTTGGGAATGGACCTTGGCGAACACGCGCAGGACCGCCGCCATTCGCTTGGGTTCCCTCAAAAAACCGAAGACCCCAAACAGAAACGTTCGCGGAGACAGGCCGAGGCTCGCGCGCAGCCGCAATACTTCGACCGCGTCAATCGGCGGCGGCGGGGCGAAGAGGTGCGGGATCTCAATTATCCGCGCGCGCGGCGCGTGGGCCCGCACCATTTCCGCCGCGGCCGCGTTGTGCACAATAACCGCCCGCGCGGACTCCCCTACCCGTCTGAGCATTGGCCGTTCGAAATAGCTTCGCGAAGCGCCGGAACGCGCGCGACCCTTCCAGTATTGCGCGGCCAACCCACGGCTCCACTCGCCGTAGTTATAGACGAACTCCTCGATGTATTCCTGCTCGCGAAGCGTTCCGAGGAAAAAGTGATGCAGTACGGCGTCATGAAGCACGACGACGCCTGGTGTCCGAATGGCTCGGCGGTAGATGTCGAGGTGGAGCGGATTGTTCCCCAAATGGTAGAGATGGACGCCGGCAGCGGAATGGGCGCCGGTCACCACGTCGCCGAATTGACGCAAAGCGTCTAGCAGCGTGGCAGAATAGTCGGCGACTCCGCTATGGGACGGCGGGAGGGGAGAATGGAATCCGGCCCTGATTGATCCCGCGCTCATTCCACTGCGGCCAGAGCCGGCCTTCGGCGCCCGAACAGCGCCGTTCCCACGCGGATGCAGGTTGCGCCTTCTTCGATGGCGGCTTCGAGATCGTGCGACATGCCCATGGAAAGTCCCGGCACACGAAGCGCCTCGGAGAGTTCGCGCAGCCGCCGGAAATAGGGGCGCGACAACTCCGCGTCTTCCGACCAGGGGGGCATCGTCATTAACCCTGTTAGACGGAGCCTCGGGCACTGGCGCACGGACTCGACCAGTTTCGGAAGATCCTCGGGGGCCACGCCGCTTTTCGCCGATTCCGCCGAGAGCTTCACTTCCAGCATGACGTCGAGCGTTCGGGAAGCAAACGAATCGAGCCGCTTTGCGACTTTATCGGAATCGACCGTCTGAATGACGTGAAACAATTCAGCCGCGAGCTTAGCTTTGTTCGATTGCAGGTGACCGATGAAGTGAAATCGCGCGTCGGAAAGCGCCGTCAGTTCGTGGTGCTTTCCTTCAAATTCCTGGACGTAATTTTCGCCGAATTCGCGGAGTCCAAGTCCGTATGCCTCGCGAATCGCTGAAGCGGGGAAAACTTTGGAAACAGCCAGCAGAAGGATCGTGTCGCGGTTCCTGCCTGCGCGCGCTGCCGCGCGTTCAATGCGCTCGTTGACCGCATCGAGGTTACTCCGCAGGTCCGTCATGGGCCTCTACGCTACCTTTTTAGTCCTTCTCCTCGTCCTCCACTGCCTCGTCTTCTTCCTCCGGCTCTTCGTGTCGGGCGTAGTAGTAGGTGTACTTGTAGTAGAGCTCGCCGGCGCGCGCTCCGTTTGCCACGATGCCGAGGACGTTGTTCTCGCAAAGAGTCTGCATTGCGCGGGTGACGGAATCGATGGTCGTTTCGCCGATCCTAATTACAAGAATAGTTCCGTCAGCTAGCGTCGAGAGCAGGTTCGAATCGGCCGAAAACAGGATCGGTGGGGTGTCCATTATCACCCAGTTGAAAAGCGAGGGAAGCTGGCTAAACAGGGTGCGAACTTCCCGCAAGTTCAACAGTTCGAGGGGGTTCTTGACGGAAGATCCGGCCGGAATCACATACAGATTGGTCCCCGCAACCTTCTTCATCACACGGTGAAGGGGTTCCTTGCCCAGCAGGTAGTCCGTCATGCCCGGACTGCGGTCCAGTTGGAACAGGTTGTGCATGACGGGACGCCGCAAGTCCAGATCTACTAATAATGTAGGATTGTCGGCTAGATGCGCCTGCGCCAGCGCAAGATTCACTGCCGTAAAGGACTTTCCCTCAGCCGGGGATGGGCTGGTGACAATCAGACTGTGCAGATTCTGGAGAGTCTGCATGTGATTCAGCTTGGTACGCAGGCTGCGGAATTCCTCGCTAGGCGTTTCCTGTGGATGGTCGAGCCTCAACAGGTGCGATTCCGGAGCCGGACTGAATGAGATCTCCTCGACCTGATCGAGGACACTCAGATCGGCCGGAGAAGGATCGGGAGCAGTGACCGCGGACGCCGTATTCCGAGGCGATTCAGTGTCCCTTGCCGTCAACAGGGGCATACCCGCCTGTTCGGCCCGTCGCAATGCATCATGTACTCGACTCACGCGCTCCTCCTGACATCGCCAGCCCATCGTTTCGTGGGTTTCATTTATTTGACACCAAAATAATAGTAGTACATCGATCCCGACATGGCCATGATGCCGATCGTCATGGCGCTTGACCAGGCCAGCCACAATAGCCTTCGTTTCCGCCGCACCAGAAGCGCGTTCTCCAGCAGAGGAATACTGCTCAAGACTGGTAAATTCGTATAGGCCCGCACGTCTTTGACGTTCTTGAGCGTGGCATCCTTCATTTCTTTCGCGCCCGCCAGGCACAGTCCGACCGCCACGCCCAAACCCACTCCGATACCCACGATCAGCCACCGGTTCGGCTGCGTCGGCCTGAGAGGCACCGAAGCCGGGTCGAGCAACTCCAGGTTCTCACCCGCGCTCCGCTCCTCAAGCTTGTTTGCCATCTCGGACTGGCCTTTCTTGACGTTAAATTCGTCGTACTTGGCCTTTGCAAGCGCATGATCGCGGGTCAGTTTCGCATACTGGTTCTCCCCCACCGGACGGGACTGAAGCCGTCCCTGCAGGTCCCTTATATGATCCCGCAGCCGCTGCTGGGCCTTCATTCGGTCTTCCATCTCCAGCGTCTTGACCTGGATCTGGCCCTGAGTCATCGCGATCTGGCTGTTCAGATCTTCGGCCATTTTTGCGGCCAAGGGGTTTAAGACCTTCCTTGACCTGACTGCCGACTTGGAATTGGCGGCTTCGTTTGCATCCATCCGGTCCCGCTCTTTCTTCAGCACTTCAACACGCGCTCTTGCCGCCCGGATATCCGGGTGGTTTTCCTTGTACTGCTCACGTAGCGCTTGAATCGATGTCTCCTGGTCCAGAATATACTTACTGAGCTGCTCCAGCCTCTCATTTCGGGAGGTTGCCACTTCTTCTTCGTTGGTAACTACCATCGAGCCTGCCTGCCGCTTGAGATTTTGCAGTTGCGTTTCGAGCATCAGCTTGTCCTGGCTCGCTCTGCTCAGGGCGTCGTTCGCCGACGTCAACTGAAATTCGAGCGAGTTCAGCTGCTGAAGGTTCGCGCCCATTTCCTCGGGAAGCCTCCCGCTGTTTTGTTGGCGGAAGGTGGTCAGTTCGGATTCAATTTTGTCCAGGTTCTCTTTCGCGGCCTTCAATTCGTCACTCAGGAAATCCGTGGTCAGGTTTGACTGGCGCCGCCGCACAATCAAGTTCTGATTCGAGAACGACGCCACCAATTCCTTCACGACGTTTTGCGCGTCCCTCCGATTGTCATAGGAGAAATCGATGCGAAATGCCGACCCCATCGTCTTCTGGCCGCCGCCGCCTCGCTGCAAATCCAGAATATTGATGCGCACCTTCGTGCGCATGTCTTCCACCACGTCCTCAAGGGGCTTTTTCTTCAGCTCCGATGGGTACAGATTGAACTTCCGGATGATCCCGATCAGGCTGTCGCGGCTGGTTACGTCTTGAAGCATCGTGTTCAGCCTCTCCGCCATCTGCATGTTGAAGTTGCTCGCCACGATCCGCTCGGGAATTTGGGCCGGCGTGATACGCATGACCGCATAGGACACAAACGTATCAGGCCACAGGAAAGCCACAATCACCGCCGCCACAAGCGATGCGAACGTCGGACCGACAATCCAGGCCCAGTGGCGTCTGATGACATCGACATAGTCTTCGACGTCCATTGGACGACGCGTTACGCTTAGGAAATTCTGGTTCGGTTCCATCCTCTATACTCCTCGACCGGGATCTGGCGTTGCTCCAAAAAAACGTGGCATGACGGACTGCGTCCTCCGCCCCGCCTCGCACCTATCGCACAAGAATGTGATCCCCGTGCAGCAACATGATGTTTTTATCGTAGCCCTTCCCTTTGGCGAAATCCTTGTAGTTGAACT
>SHUI01000033.1 GCA_009697455.1 Bryobacterales bacterium | reverse complement strand
CTGGCGGGTGATCAAAGAAGGGGCGGTTACGGAGAAGGAAATTGCCGAGTGTCTAGAAGCGGTGGGGCCGGGTTGAGGACACACGAGGCGAGCTATTCGTCACACTGAGCCGCTCCGGAGGAAGGAACAACCTACGGGCGGGGTGGACGGCGCGGTAGCCTTAGGTCTCACAAGCCAGTAGCCCTTGCGTACATGACCATTCATGGTCATAATATGACCATGAAGCAGGTGCGCATCGCCGAGCTGAAATCACGGTTGAGCGAATACCTCCGCGACGTCCGGCGCGGAGAGACCATCGCGGTGTTGGATCGCGAGACTCCAGTGGCACGGATTGTGCCAGTGCGCGGACGAGTTTCTTTGAGCATCCGGAAACCCGCCCCTGGGGCGCCACCGCTCAACCGTGTGCCGCTGCCGAAGGCTTTGGGACTCAAAATTGATGTCGTGGATCTGCTGCTCGAAGAGCGCCAGGGTCAGAGGTGATTGCCTATGTCGACGCGTCCGTGTTACTCCGCGTAGCGCTCCGCCAGCCGGACGCCCTGCCCGAGTGGCGGCGGATTGAACGGGGCGTTTCCAGCGCGCTGATCCTGACCGAGTGCCTGCGGACTTTGGATCGCCTGCGGCACCGCGCAAACCTTCCGGACAAGGAAATGGCGGCGCGACGCACGACAATCCTGGCACTCGTTGCTTCGCTCGAGATCGTCGAGATCGATGCCACCGTACTTGACCGCGCGGCGCAGCCGATGCCGACGGAACTCGGAACACTCGATGCCATCCATCTCGCCACAGCCCTCCTCTGGAAGGAATCGACAGGCGTCGAACTGGTAATGGCCACGCACGATGTCGCGCTGGCCCTCGCCGCGCAGGCGCACGGCTTGGCGGCCGCCGGCGTGTCACGGCCGTGACAGGTGCGCGCCGCGCGGGAGAATCCGCGCGTCATTTCATCGAAACAACGCGGGCAATTCGGTCGAGAACGATTTCCGTTGCGGCGGACCCGGCTCGCTGAATCGCGTCCTGCTTCGAGTCGGCGTACAAGAAGGACGTTCAGTTCCGGCACCTCGGCGATCCACCAAGGGCCGACTTCGCGATCAAGCTCGATTGTGAGCTTCATTGACTTCGAGAGGAATCTGAACGAGACGAGCCGGCACTGAGGGCCTTTCAGGAAATGACTGTTCCAAGTCCGCATACGGAACTGTGTGGCGGTGAGGCAGGCCATCGTTGTTTGTGGCCTTTCATTTCCACGGAAGGCAAGATCGAAAGACCAAGATGGCGTAACCGGCCGCGCTTCGCACGGCAGGCGGGCGGAAGCGCCTGCCCCAACGGCTGCCAATTGCAACGGTTGTTTCATGACGAGCTCTGAGAGGTTCCGGAATTTCCGCAAGTTCCAGTTGCGACCGCTCAAGATTGGGTTTGGGGCCTGGGGCGCGGTTGGGTGTATACTGTTCGGCACCCGGTCGCGAAGAAGATAAAGTCCGGGGAAAGAGGCTGTGGCATGAGCTTGTCCCGTCGCATCGTTCTACCCGCCGTTATCTTGTGCGGCATTGTTTCCGCTCAGACTGAAAAGGCGCAGCTCGCCGGAACAGTCGTAGACTCTTCGCAGGCCGTGGTGGCCGGGGCCCAGGTGACCGCAACGCACACCGCCACCGGCGCCCGCCGAAGCACCACCAGCAGCGAGCAGGGCTTTTATTCCCTGCCTTTTCTTGCTCCGGGCATGTATGACATCCAGGTGGGAAAGGAGGGCTTCCGCACCCTGAACCGCTCCGCGTTCAAGTTGGATGTCGCGCAGGTCGCAACCATGAACTTCGGCCTCGAAGTGGGTGCGGTGAGCGAGCAGGTGACGGTGACGGCGCAGCAGGTGTCACTCGATACCGGCTCGGCATCGCTTGCGCACACCATGGAGAATCAGCGCATCGTGAATCTGCCAACCAACGGCCGCAACAGTTACGGCTTCGCTACCCTTGTCCCGGGCGTGCGAGCTTCGCGGGGCTTCAGCGAAGTGGCGTATGGCATGTACAACGATCAGTTTGTTTCGATCAACGGATCGCGGCCGAACCAGAATTCCTTCCTTCTCGATGGGGGCGCAAATTCCAACCCGGCATTTAACGGCCCGGCGATGTTCCCGTCGCTCGATAGCGTGGAGGAGTACAAGGTTCAGACCAACAACTTCAGCGCGGAGTTTTCCAACGCCGCCGGCGGCGTCATTAACCTCGTTACCAAATCCGGCACTAACCAATTGCATGGCGCCTTGTTCGATTTTCTTCGCAATGACAAGATGGCCGCCAACGATTTCTTCATCAACCGCGCTGGACGTCCCAAAGCGCCATTCCGGTTCAATCAATTCGGCGCGGCCGTGGGCGGACCGCTGGTGATCCCGAAGGTCTACAACGGCAAGGACAAGACCTTCTTCTTCGCCTCTTTTGAAGGTCTGCGCTGGGTGCGCGGACTGATCAGCACCGGCACGATGCCGACGGTGCGCGAACGCGATGGCGACTTCAGCGAGAGCCGCAACGGCGGCGGGGCCTTAGTCGCGATCTACGATCCATTGACCAACGCTCCGAACCCCGCGCAGCCGGGCCGCTCGACACGCCAGCCCTTCGCCGGCAACCGCATCCCGCTTCAGCGATTCGACGCGGTCTCGCGCAATCTTCTTAAGTCTTTCCCGTTCCCCAACGCGCCGGGCAATCCGTTCACCGCCGTCGGCAACTACGCGGTGAACCCCTCGGCGCCGATCATTAAGAACACGGTCTCCGCGCGCGTCGATCATAACATTACCGGTTCGCAGCGCATCTACGGCCGTTTCACTCTGAACAATACGCCGCATAACCGGCCGCGAATCTATGGAGACACACCCGAATTGCGCGTCGGCTCTCCCGTGCTCGGCAACGATCAACTCAACCAGCGTTCCATGGTCTTGAATTACAACAGCGTGATACGTCCGACGCTGGTGATGGAACTGAGCTCCAGCTTCCTGCGCTACTCCATCCAGCGGCAGGGTCCAGCCCTGGACTACGATCCCCGCCAGCTCGGTTTGCCGAATTACCTCGGCGAACTCTACGGTTCCCTGCGGCCCTGTTTTCCGAGCGTCGGCATTACCGGCTTCGGCGTAACGATTCAGGCGCCGGATTCAGGCGGAGGTCTGCTGGGAAGCTGCGGTCTGCTGCACGACGGCTACGAGACATTTCATCAGTATGGCAACGCCACCAATATCCGCGGCAGCCACACCCTGAAGTTTGGAGGCAACTTCGGCATCAACCGGCTCTCCACGGGACGTTACGGGCAGGCGGTGTTCGGCACCAATTTTACGCCGGCGTTCACGCAGGGGCCGGATCCGGTGGTTGCATCAGCGACGGGTGGACTCGCCTTTGCCTCGTTCCTGCTGGGCACGGGCGGTGGCCAGATCAACAGCGACGGTCCCGGGCAAAATCACTTGTTTCGCTACTACGGCGTCTACCTTCAGGACGACTGGAAAGTGAGCCGGCGGCTGACCCTGAACCTCGGCTTACGGTACGACGAGAACTTCCCCTGGACAGAGCGCTATAACCGGCACACCGATTTCGATTATTCCAGCCAGTCTCCACTCAGCACGCCGGCGTTTCCCGTGCGCGGCGGGCTGGCTTTCCCGGGTGTGGGCGGGCTGAGCCGCAGTGCGTTTGAACGCGATTCGAACAACTTCGCGCCGCGCTTCGGCTTCGCCCTGACCCTCGGTCCGGGGACCGTGCTGCGCGGCGGTTACGGAATCTTCTTCGCTCCCATCACCGGCGGCGGCTATAACGGCGCGGCCGTTCCCATCAGCGGCTACCAGACGCAGACGCAATGGGTGGGCACGCTCGACGGCATCACTCCGGTGGCCTACCTGGCCAATCCATTTCCGACGGGCTTCATCCGCGCCACGGGTGCGACCGCGGGACTGGGAACACTGTTGGGGCAAAACGTGACGGGCATGGATCGCGGCCGCATCAATCCCTACGCCCAGCAGTGGAACTTCAATGTTCAGCGCACTCTGCCCGGCAGCTTCCTTTTCGATTTCGCCTACGCCGGCAGCCGCGGCCTGCATCTGTTCGGGAACCTGAACCCGAATCAGCTTCCGAATGATTTACTGTCGCTCGGAGACCGTCTGCGGGACCTGGTTCCAAATCCCTTCGCCGGCCGCATCACCACCGGCGCGGTGAGCGCCGCCAACGTGGCCCGCAATCAGTTGCTGCGGCCGTATCCGCAGTTCAGCGGCGTGACCATCGGCAACATCTCTTACGGAGCCTCGACCTATCACGCCTTGCAGGGAAAAGTGGAACGGCGCTTCTCGCGCGGCTTCAGCCTGCTGTTCTCCTACACCTTTTCAAAGCTCATGGACGACGTGGCGGCCACGACGACCGGGTTCCCCGGCGAGCCCTTTGCGGGCGACAGCATCCAGGACTTCAACAACCGGCGCAATGAGCGCTCCGTCGCATCCTACGATACGCCGCACTTCGCGGCCATTAACGGCGTATGGGAGTTGCCGTTCGGGAGAGGGAAGCGCTACCTGAGCCAACGCGGCCTGGCTCGCGTGGTCTTCGGAAACTGGCAAATCAACGGTATCTCCACATTCCGCACTGGAGTGCCCCTGAGCCTCACGATGTCGTCAAATACGCTATTCAATTTCGGAGGTCCGCAGCGGCCGAACTGGACCGGTGGGCGCACGGGCGAACTGGAGGGACGCATCGCCAGCCGCATTAACAAGTATTTCGATTCGCTCGCCTATTCCGCGCCGTCACCCTACGCATTCGGCAACACGCCGCGGTTCATGAGCGGACTACGCGGGCCGGGAACGGTCAACGTGGACTTTTCGGTGTTCAAGAACTTCCCGCTCTATGAGCGCCTCACGCTCCAATTCCGGGCCGAGGCGTTTAACATCGCCAACCGCGCCGAGTTTGGTCTGCCGAATACTTCGATCGGGTCACCGGCGGCTGGAGTGATTACCAATCAAGCGAATCCGTCTCGCGACGTACAATTTGCGTTGAAGTTGATTTTTTGAGAAACGAGCGCAAACGGACGGCCGGATCCCCGGGCCCGTTGTGCGCAACCATGGGAATTGGTTGGCATAGCGCCAGAGGCAGTCTGACGGCGGCACCCCCAATCCGGGCACCGTGGAGCAGTTTCTTCAGTACCCGCATGATGGCCGGCTTGCTCACTGCCTTCGCGACTTTCAAAACGGGGAATCCCCGGGGAACGAGTGCGGGCCGGCCGGCAGCGGTGATTCTTCTGAATCTCCACCCGATAGCGGAGCTTTGCCAGTCTCGGGCCGTCGATCCCATGCAGCAGCCTTCCATCTATGCCCCGAGCGACGCTCGAACTAGGCGAACGCCCCGACCATCTGCATCATCATTCGCCCTGCCGGTGTGGTCGTATCTATGGCTTCGGTCAGACTGCGGAATCCAGCCCCGGCTTCCCCGAGGCGCTCCATAAGAGTGAGCACGTCTCGGAGGGAACGAGACAGTCGGTCCAGTTTCCAGACCACGAGTACGTCACCTTTACGCAGTTGATCGAGAAGCCGATGGAGTTCGGGCCTGTCCCAGCGTCCGCCGAAGACCTTTTCACGATAAGTGCGCTCGCAGCCACCGGCCTTGAGCGCCGCCACCTGGGCGGTGGTGTCCTGATCGTCAGTGGAGACTCTGGCGTAGCCGATCTTCATTGCTCAAATGTATCGCCATTCAATATGGTAATGCAATACCTTTTCGCAACACGAGAACCCTGGGAAATAAGGGTGGTGCCCTTTCGTTGCAAAACCGCTCGTTTGCGCAACAGCCGCCGGTGCGGAACCACGTCAAGTTTCGAGACAGACTTCTGCAACGCTGGAAGGCCCTTGTTTGCGGGCCTTCGGCGCACGGTTCAAAACCTACCCTTTGTGGAACAGCTCCCGCACCCAATGCGACATAGGCGACGTTATTCCACTCACCCTAGACCGTGTCAGCTCGACTTTCAGTTCCAGCACCCGTGACTGCGCTACCTCAAGTTCACGCTGTAGCTTCGTAATCACTTCCCACTTTCGAACAACTTCTCTGGCTACATCTGGATCGCCCGGCGCAGTCAGATCGATGACGTTTGGCGACTCCCTCGCGTACCTCTCAAGCTCCAAGGTCAGTTTTAGTTCCAGTTCCAGTTCCGATACTCGTGATTGCGCCCGGTTCAGTTCCTTCTGACAATAGTTCACCACCGAGAACAGCCCGGTGATGTATCGAAGCGGATCAAAGTATAGAGACAGAGCGCCTTTGGCGCTCCTGACAATATGTGACCATACATCGCGTTGTGGTTGAGCTCTTGTCATAGGTTCTGAACTGTGCGTCTTGCCGTCCGCCACAGAAACACAGCGAAGAGCACGAGATCAGTTGTAAATAGCCCGTATTCAGCTACTTTTAATCCGAAGGTAATAACGCTACCAATGCCGTGAGTTTCCAGCCAGCGTAGACCTACTTCGAGAAGCGCGGCCGCACCAGCTATCGTCGCAAAACAAAAGACCCCCACGACCGCATGCACCGCAAACTCCAATGGCGCGTGCCAAAACGCTAGAACCGGGTCTGCCGTCGCGGATACTTCCTGCGCACCTTCGCTCATGCCTTCTAATTATCTAACACACATCCAAAGGTGACCGCCGAGGCGGGCGGGGCATCTCGAAGCGCCGAACGAGTCCCAAATTCGGTAGTTTGCACAAACGTCTGGTTTCGCAACAACCTTGACAGAACTTGATTTGCTGGGCTTCTTGCGTTGCAAAAAGGTATTGCGCTACTGAATCGATTGGCGATACATTTGAGCAATGCAGATCGGCTACGCCAGAGTCTCCACCGACGATCAGGACACAGCCGTCCAAGTGGCGGCTCTGAAGTCCGCCGGTTGCGAGCGCATCTACAAAGAGAAGGCTTCCGGAGGACGATGGGACCGGCCAGAACTTCACCGGCTTCTGGATCAGCTCGGCAAGGGTGACGTGCTGGTGGTCTGGAAACTGGACCGGCTGTCCCGCTCCCTCCGCGATGTACTCACGATTATGGAGCGGCTCGGCGAATCCGGGTCGGGCTTCCGCAGTTTGACCGAAGCCATCGACACGACGACAGCGGCAGGCCGAATGATGATGCAGATGGTCGGAGCCTTCGCCGAATTTGAAAGGGCAATGCTCAAGGAGCGAACCAAGGCCGGGTTGGATGCTGCCCGCGAAGAGGGGCGCATCGGCGGACGCCGTCCGAAGCTTTCCGATCAGCAGCAATCCGAGATCCGAAAGATGATCGCCAAGGGCGACAAGACTGCCGCCGATGCTGCCCGGTTGTTCAAGGTTCACCCCGCAACGGTCTCGCGGCTACTGGCGCGGCCCAGTTCCAAGAGGGTCAGCCGTGCCAAATAGCGTGCAAAGATCTACGCCAGATAATTTGCAAAGTGACAGCCGCCCCCCCCATCGAAGGTGAAGCCCAGCGTGTTGACATAGTAGGCTGCTGCTCTGTCGAGGTTGGCCGCGGGGATCTCCGGAACAGGAGCGGGGAACGTCATCGGATTGTTGGGGACATCGTAGCACGAGCAGTGGCTTGGACGGCCCGGGAAGATGAGGAGTAAGTCCAGGTCACGTACCCGGCCGCGGGGCTCCGGCCTTGACGCAGGATGGCCTTGGTTTGACTGTAAGGTTAGGGTGTAATCTAATGCGGGTATGCGCATTTTCGTTCTTGCTCTGTGCCTGGCGGCGCTGGCCGCCGCTCAAACTCCAACCGCCCAGGTGACGGGCCGGGTGACGGATCAGTCGGAAGCCGTGATCCCGGGCGCGGAGATCTTGATCCTGGGAGTCGATACCGGTTTCGAGCGCCGCGCCCTGTCGAACGAGACCGGTTACTTCACCGTAACGCTTCTGCCGCCCGGCAACTATCGCTTATCGGTGCGCCGTGACGGCTTTCGCGCCACCACGCGGACCGGGTTAAGGCTCGTCGTGGGCCAGGTAGCACGGCTGGATTTTGTTCTCGAAGTCGGCGAGGTCGCCGAATCGGTGGAGGTGACGGCCGCGGCGCCCACTGTCGAAAGCGGCACGGCGGCTCTCGGCACCGTGGTGTCGTCCAAGCAGATTCTCGACATGCCGCTCAACTCGCGCAATCCGCTTCGCCTGGCCTACCTTGTGCCGGGCTTCACTCCCAGTTCGAGCTTCAGCGATCAGTTCAATCGCGCATCGAGTTTCCGCATCAACGGCGGCCGAGCTAACATGAACGACCTGTTCCTCGACGGCGTCAGCAATTCGCCGCCCGCGAGCAACGGGTTTCTTTCTTACGCCGCTTTCCCCTCGCCGGACGCGCTCCAGGAGTTCAAGGTCCAGACCAACAGTTATGCCGCGGAGTACGGGCGCACCAACGGCGGCGTGTTGAACATGGTAATGCGTTCGGGCACGAACCAGTTCCACGGAGTCTTCTACGAGTTCCTGCGGAACAGCAAGCTTGACGCGAACAACTTCTTTGCCAACCGGGCGGGCGCCAGATTGCCCAGCTTCAAACGGAATCAGTTCGGCGTGGCCGGCGGCGGACCGATTGTGCGCAATAAGGCCTTCTTTTTCGCCAACTACGAAGGGCTACGGCAACGCCAGGCCTCAACATTCACGGGCACGTTTCCGACGCGGATCGAGCGTCAAGGCGATTTTTCGCAGTCCGGAAAAAGGGTGGGGGCGCCGTGCCTTCCCGCTCAGATCTTCGATCCGTTTTCGACCCGCGCCAATCCGGCCGGCGGCTTCCTCCGTGACGCTTTCCCAGGCGCGCGCGTGCCGGCATCGCGCTTCGATCCGGTTGGCGCCAAGGTAACGGAATTCTTCCCGTTACCGAATCAGCCGGGTGACGCATGCAGCGGTGTGAACAACTATTTCGCCCAAGCATCGGACCCGCTCGACGTCAACCAACTCGATACCAAACTGGACTGGAACGCGAGCGAGCGCAACCGCATGTTCGGCGGGGTAAGCTATCGCCGGTCCGTTCGCACGGAGCCCAATTTCTACCGCAACATCGCCTTCACCGGATTCCAGACGAATGGCTACGAGATTCCGAGCTGGAACGGCCGGCTCGACTACACACGGGTCCAATCGCCCTCGCTGGTGTTAAACATCCGTGCCGGCTTCACTACCGTGAAGCAAGACGCTCCGCCACCGGTGGCGCAGGACTTCAGCTACGCGAATCTCGGGATGCCCCGGTCGATCGAGGCGCAGACCAGACGGCCGATCGGGTTCCCGGTGTTCAACGTTGCCGGGTACAACCAACTGGGCCAGGTGTTCTCCTCGCCGCTCGAGGTTTTCCAGACTTACTCGCTCGCCGCGAGCGCCACGGTGGTGAAGGGCCGCCACACTGTAAAGTTCGGGCTCGATCAGCGACTGAATCAGGTTGGCTCAAATCTCAAGCAGAACACCAACGGAAACTACCAGTTCAATCGCGGCTTCACTCAGGGGCCGAATCCGAACGTGGCGGCGGCGAATCTGGGTGATGGTTTGGCCAGCCTGCTACTCGGAACGGGCGGCAGCGGATTCGTGCAGATTGAGCCGAGCGTCTTTACTTCGAACATGTACACCGGCCTCTACTTACAGGACGATTTCAAGTTGGCCAGGAACCTGACGTTGAATATCGGCCTCCGCTACGACCTTGAGGGCGGCAAGCACGACCGGTTCAACCAATTGACCTGGTTTGACTACGACGTGCCTTCCCCGATCGCCCAGGCGGCTGGCATCCCGTCGCTAAGAGGCGGAGTCCGGTTCCAGGGTGTTGACGGCGACAGCCACTACCCAACCGACAGGAACAACTTCGGCCCGCGAATCGGACTCGCCTACAGCCTCGGTTCGAAGACGGCGTTACGCGCGGGCTACGGCATATTCTATCCGCCTTACGTAGGCATGGCCGGGAACGCGCGCGGATCCGAGGGATTCTCCACGCAATCGCCGTGGGTGACGTCCATCGATGGGGTCCGCCCGGAGAACCTCATCAGCAACCCGTTCCCGCAAGGTCTGACCCTACCCACCGGGAATCGGCTGGGGCTCCTTACGAATATCGGCCAAAATCAGACGGATTCGATTGACCGGGTTTCGATCCGCTCGTCGTATGCGCAACAGTGGAACGTCAACCTGCAGCGTGAACTTCCAGGACGGATCGCGGCGGAAGCCGCCTACGTGGGGAATAAAGGGACGAAGCTCACCGATGCCGGGTGGGAGATGAACCAGTTGCGGCCGGAGTTTCTCTCGCTCGGCGCGGGACTCCAGCAGCGCGTGCCCAACCCGTTTTTCGGGCTGATTCGTAGCGGAGCATTCGCCGGCGCGGAGGTCACGCGCGGGCAAATGCTCCGCCAGTTTCCTCAATACGGAAACGTAACCAACTTCAGGCCCACGTCTTCAAGCTCCAGTTACCATGCCCTACAGTTGCGGGTGCAGAAGGACTTTACCGAAGGAGCGACCTTCCTGCTCTCCTACACCGCGGGAAAGCTGATCGACGACAGCGTGGGTGTCGGCGCGGGCGGGCTGGACTCCGCACATCAGGATACTTTCAACCGGCGGGCTGAACGGGCCGTGTCGCCCCAGGACATCAGTCAGCGCCTGGTGTTCAGTTATCTCTACGACTTGCCGTTCGGCAAGAAACGCCGCTGGGGCGGTGCGTGGCCCGCGGGGGTGAGTCACCTGCTGGGCGGTTGGCAGGTCAACGGGATTGCGACAATCGCCACAGGAGTGGCGTTGCCGATAACCGCGCCGAACAGCAGCGGCGCGTTCTCCTCAGTGCTGCGGCCTAACGTCAGCGGCAACCCCGCGCAGCCTGGCGGACGGTCCACCACGGACCGGCTGGCACAGTGGTTCAACACCGCGGTGTTCTCGCAGCCTGCGCCGTTCACCTTCGGCAACGGACCTCGCACGCTCCCCAATGTCCGCGCACCCGGCGAGCGCAATCTCGATTTTTCGCTATTTAAGGAGTTTCCCTTTGGCGAAGCGCGGCGCCTTGAATTTCGCGCGGAATTTTTCAATCTGACGAATACACCGAACTTCGGTCTACCTGGTCTCGGTTTTGGGGCCGGCAACTTCGGTGTGATCGGATCGCAAGCGAATAATCCCCGCCAGGTTCAGTTTGGGCTGAAACTATATCTTTGATGCGCCTCTCTATCTTTCTGCTGGCCGGTGTTGCCTTCGGCCAGGTTGCACCGCTGGCTCTCGATGCTCCGAACACGCCCGGCCCCGCGCTGAATCAGGTGGGCCCAGGCGGCCGGACGGCCTGGATGACCGGCGTGCTGCCGCTCGGCGATACGGCCCGACAAAACGATTTTCCCTCGGTAGCGGTCGCCAAGAATGGCGACGTGTGGGTGGCCTGGGCGTCCTACAGCGGACTGCGAGACGAGATCCACGCCCGCCGGTTCTCAGGCGGCCACTGGTACGCAGGTTTCCCGGTTCCGGGCGTGGATGGCGACGTCTCCATGCCGCAAGTAGCGATCGACGGCAAGGGACGGCCTTGGTTCGTCTGGTCGCAACAAACCGGTTATCCGCGCGGCGACGGGGAACGGCCGAACTGGGATCTCTACTCCACTTATTGGGACAACGGCGTCTGGGGCAAGATCACGCGGCTGACGGATCATCCTCTTTCCGATATCAACCACCACTTCATCGCCAGCAACAATGGCAAGCTGTGGTTGGCGTGGCAGGGCTTCAGGGACGGCCAATCCGACATTTTCCTGAGGAGTTGCGAGGACGCCCGCTGGAGCGAGCCTCGGCAGGTGACCTCGCACCCCGGCAACGATTGGGCGCCGGTGGTAGCCGTGAATTCCGCCGGCCATGCCACGGTGGTCTGGGACAGCTACCGGAACGGCAACTACGATGTGTTCATGAGAACGCTGCGGGGCGCCGAGTGGTCGGAGGAGCTTGCCGTGGCCAATTCGCCGGCCGGGGAGATGGCACCCACCGCGGTCTATGACAAGCAGGACCGGCTTTGGATTGCCTACGTCGATGCCGGCGTGAACTGGGCGAAGGATGTGGGAGGGCGGAGCCTGGGCGTCAAACAAACGGGAACGCGAATCGGCGACCGGCGCGAATTGCGCATGGCAGTGTGGCAGAACGGCCAGTGGTTGCAGCCGGCCAAAGCACCCACGACCTCCATGATTCCAGGGGAGGAAAACTGGATCGTAAACCCGAAACTGTACTCCGATCACGACGGGCGCATCTGGCTGCTGTTCCAGCACCGCGTCAGCCGCTACACGACCTGGACGTGGGCCGTCGATTCCGCGCGCACGCCCACGGCGATGGGCGTGCGATCGTACGTCAGCTCATTTATTACGCATTACGACGGCGATGAGTGGATTCCGGCTTCGGAAATGCCGCGGAGCCGGGACCGGATGAGTTCCAATGTGGCGGGAGCAGGAGCACCGAACGGACAGTTCTGGATGCTGTGGCATTCCGATCATCGCGACGACACGCAGATCCATGTGCCGGCGCAGAACCAGGTATGGTCGGCGGTGCTTACGCCGATTTCGAAGCCCCGGCCCTATGTGCTTTCTCCGCGCGATCCTGCCGCCTCGGATTCAACCGCAGGTGCTCTCGATCCGGTGTCCGAGGCCGGCGACGTAAAAGCGCTTCGCGAGGTACGCATCACCTGGAACAATCGCGCGTTCCGCCTCTTTAAGGGCGACTTGCACCGCCACACGGAACTTTCCACCGATAGCGGCGGGCGAAGCGACGGATCCATCATCGACTTTTTTCGCTACATGATCGACGCGGCGGGTATGGATTATGGCGCCATCACCGATCACAGCGCGGGAGGCGACTCCGAGTATTGGTGGTGGCTTATTCAGAAAGTGACGGAGATGTACCACGTGCCGGGCCGCTATAGCTCGCTCTTCGGCTACGAGCGAACGCCGCACTGGCCAAAGGGCCATAAAAACATCATCCATGCCACGCGGAACATTCCGATCGTGAAGCTCTTCACGAGGCCCGACATGCCCGAGCATTGGTCTACCTACGCGATCATCGCCGGTGATCTGGCCGGGAACGACACGCAACTGCTTTACGACAGCGTTCGGCAGACCGGGGGAATCGCGATTCCTCACACCCTTGCGACGAGCCAGGGGAATGACTGGACCGAAACGGACGAAAAAGTCCAGCCGGTTGCCGAGATCTTTCAGGCCGCGCGCGATTCCTATGAGCACGAGGGCGCGCCCGGGGCGCACAAGCCAAGGGGCGGGTATGGCGGCGGCAACGACTTTAACCCGGGCGGATTTCTCTGGAAGGCTTGGGAGAAGGGAGTGCGAATCGGGGTGATCGCCAGTTCCGATCACACGTCGACGCATCTTTCTTTCGCGATGGTTTACTCGGCCGACTCCAGCCGCGCGGGCATCATCGAAGCGATTCGTGCGCGGCGGACCTACGGAGCGACTGATAATATCCTGCTTGAGTATTCAATGGGAGGGCACTTCATGGGCGAGGAGTTTCAAGCCGCCGAGGCTCCGGAGATGAAGCTCCGGGTACGCGGGGCGGGGCCGCTCTCCAAGGTCAGCATTATTCGCAGCGGCAAGTACATCGCTCAGTTCTCGCCGAACGCACGCGAGTACGCCATCACTTACCGCGACACGGCGAAGCCATCAGGGAGCCAATATTACTACGTGCGAGTGGAGCAGGCGGACGGGAACCTGGCGTGGAGTTCGCCGATCTGGGTCAACCTGCCTTAACGACAGGCTGGATCGCGCGCCGCCGCGACGAGGCACGACGCGGAGTTCATAGGCAGTGAAGGAGTTCGTGCCGGATTGAAAAGCGTATCTCGCGCCCGCGCGGCGAAATCCACCGCACGGCGCTCGACCCGTGTTCAGTCAAGCATCGAATCGAGAGCGGGTGGCCGGCGCTCATCATCGGAACAGCAAGGCAATCGGCTGAAGGGTTACTCCTCTCTTAGGCGTCTGTTCTCAGCCAACAGATCGGCGGCCAAGGACCGCGGATATCGAAAGGCCCCGCCTTCAGCTTTTGCAGCGCGAGCCCGAGGTCGAGTAGTTCCTGCCTCTCGGCCTCGCCGAGTATTCGCAGGGTGCCGGTCACGCGACACCCGTTCCTTCACGCGACTCCAACACACACTCGTTCGTCCAGGAGAATCAGATCGGCATTGTGGCCCTGCGGGCGACGCGCGCGGGCGACCGCGCGGCGAGGTCTTTGAGCGTGACGCGCTTCGGTGTGTTCCTGGGGCTCAGGCGCGCCACACGGAGGTCCCGGACCGCGGCGCCCGGGTTCAGGAGAAGTAAGAGCGAACCACCCACTCGGCGGCCATGCACGGCTTCGGCGAGCCTTCCTGCTCAACAATCGCCAACCAGGTGTTTTGGATTCCGCCCGCGATGTCCTCACAGGATTGAAGCGTGAAGCGGGCACGGATCTTCGAACCGCTGCGTACCGCCGAGGGAAATCGGACACGGTTCAATCCGTAGTTAATTCCCATCTTGATCGCGCGGCCCAACTCGCCCCGAAACTCGATAGACGAGTGCAGAAATTGACTGAGCAGGGAGAGCGTCAGGAAACCGTGCGCGATCGTTCCCCCGTAGGGAGATTCGCGCGCCGCGCGTTCCGGCTCGACGTGGATCCACTGGTGGTCGCCGCTCGCTTCCGCGAAACGGTCGATGCGCGCCTGCCCAACGGGCATCCATTCGCTGACGGCGACTTCGCTGCCTGCGAGCGTCCTAAGAGATTCAATGCTTTCAATGACAATCACGGGGCGATGTTACCATGTGGAGAGTTCGATCATGAAAGCGGTCACGGCCTTCACAACCTATCTGATTTTTGACGGAAACTGCCGCGAAGCCATGACGTTTTACGGAAAGTGTCTGGACGCGGAGTTGCGCGTCGTGCCTTTTTCCGATGTGCCTGGAGACTTCCCAGCGGAAGCGAGGGACAGAGTCATGCACGCCAATCTCGCGAAACCGAGGACGATTCTAATGGCGTCGGACACGATGCCCGGTATGCCCTTCGCGCAAGGAAACAATTTCTCCGTGTGCGTGAACTGCGAAAGCGAGGAAGAGATCGAACGGCTCTTCAGCGCGATCGGGGAGAACGGAAAGGTCACGCTGGCCCTGCACGACGCTTTCTGGGGCGCACGCTTCGGGACGCTTACAGATCAGTTCGGCATCAACTGGATGTTCAACTTCGAGCGTCCGGCGCCGGGATAGTTTTCAATCCGCCTCTCGCGGCGTTGCAAAATATTGCCAGGCAATTCCTTGGCATTATTCGTGATATTCCAGCACGCATTACCGCAGATGCCCGCCGAATGCGGCGATAATTTCCAGCTATTCTCTATTGTCCCAGGCGAAAATGCCTCTATCATGTAAGAGATGGCGTATTGGATACTGGCGCTCCCGGCAATGGCGGTAGCGGGTTGGTTCGGGATGTATCTTTTCGGGATCATCGCTTCCGCAACGGACCGGACCCGATGCCCTCGCTGCCGCGAGAGCAAGGTAGGCCGGTCGAGACCCCGAGGGTTCACCGACGCCCTCTATCGAACGGCAGGAATGTTTCCCTTCCGGTGCAACGGGTGCCGGTTCCGCTACCACCGGCGGCAGGCGCCAAGCCGTCCGAAAGGACTTAGCCGGGCGGCGGGTGCATGATTTTACCTGAAGGTGCGCTGAGAGCGCTCGGTCAGATGCGGGGTCCCATTGAACGTAAATAGCGAAAGCTCTCCGTGGTTAAGGCGGAGCGTGGTCAGGCACGTGTTATATGAGACTCCGGCGAGGCGCATGATCGCGCGCGGCCCGAGTTCGAGCGCGAGGGCGGCCCAGATGGCGATGGGAGTCGCCGACGTGAAAATCGCGAGGGCTTCGCCCGGTCCCGCGGCGCAAAGTTCCGGCAGCGGCGATCGAACCCGCACCTGAAATTCTTCCCAGCTTTCGGAGACCGAGGCGAAACGCCCTTCAATCCATGCGCGGACAACAGCGATGTCGCAGCGATTCCAGGTGCGGTGAACGGAGTTCGACGGGTCGGACGACGCGAGCACAATCGCCTCGTACTCGCGCCTGAATTCCGCGTCTTCCAGAGCGATTTGCGGGGCGATTTCACGATAGACCGCATCGAGGTCGAACTCATTCCACCGGACATCCTCCACGACTGGTGGAAAAGGGATTCCGGCACCGGCGTAAGCCTCAGAAACGAGAGCCGCAGTGTCGCGCTGACGGACGAGTCCGCCGCAAACGGCCGAGGAGAACAGGAGATCTTGCGAAGCAAGGTAACGGCCGAGCAGGCGGCCCTGCTCACGGCCAATTTCGGATAGAGCGTCGTAACTGTTTCGGGGTCCGGCTTGACCGTGGCGGATGAAGTAGAGAGTGCTCAATATTCCATCATACGAAAGGGCAAGCGCGGGAAGAGCGCCGCAATCCGGCACCGGATCGACGTCAAGGCTTCCCTTCGAAGCATCGGGATGGCGGCCTTGACGGGCGCCAGACCGCGATGCGGAGGACTCACTGTGATGAAGAAAGTGTCACGCCTTGTTCTGGCGAAGATTGACAATCCATACGATGAAAAGCACTACGCAAAGATAGGACGCTTCCAGTTGGCAGCGACAAGCGCGGGAATCCGGTTGCGCCAGGAAGGGTGATTCTGGTATACAGGTGCACGTGCCGTTATGGCTACAAAGAAAATAGCGCAAAAGGCGGGAAACGTCCGCGACGAAGCGCCCCCCGTGGAGAAAGCCGTGGAGCGGGGTGAACAGATCGTCGCGTTCGAGAAGGGAATCCGGCTGTTTCATCAGCGGAAGTTCACCGAGGCCAAAGCGGTTTTCCAGAAGGCCATGGTGGGTTCAAACGCTCAGATTTCGCATAACGCGGGGTTGCATGTCCGCGTATGCGACCAACGGATGAGCCCGGCCACGGCACAACTTTCGACGGCAGAAGACCATTACAATTATGGAATTGCAATGATCAACGCCCGCAACCTTGGCGCGGCGCGCACGCACCTGGAGACGGCTCTGACGACGCAGCCGAAGGCAGACTATATCCATTACGCGCTGGCGCTTTGCCGCGGGCTTGCCGGCGATCTCGCGGGTGCCGGGGAAAGCCTGAAACGGGCGGTTGAGCTCGATCCGCGGAACAGGCAGGCCGCCCGGCGCGATCCCGATTTCGCGGGACTCCTGCACCATCCCGCCGTAGCGGCGGTGCTTTGAAAGCGCAGAACGCCCAAGCCCCATTACGAATCGTTTCGATCGGCGGTGGAACCGGCCTTTCGGCTCTTTTGCAAGGACTGAAGCGCTACGCGCCGGCGGTGGACATAACGGCGGTGGTGACGGTAACCGACGATGGCGGCAGTTCGGGCAGGTTGCGGCGCGAATTCGAGGTCCTACCGCCGGGCGACATCCGCAACTGCCTTGTGGCGCTGTCGGAAGACGAGGGCCTGCTGGCGAAGCTGTTCCAGTACCGGTTTTCGAGCGGCCGCGGGCTGAAGGGACATAGTTTCGGGAACCTTTTTCTCACCGCCCTCGCGGACATCACCGGCGATTTTCAGCACGCCGTGAAACTATCATCGGACGTCCTCGCGATCGCTGGAAAAATCTATCCTTCAACCGCGGCGAACGTCACACTCGAAGCACGCTTCGAGGACGGTACTTCCGTGAGGGGCGAAAGCAGGATCAGCAAAAGCCGCGTGCCAATTGATTCCGTCCGGCTGCGACCAGGCCGCTGTAAACCGCTCAAGGAGACGCTCGCCGCGATCGCGAACGCGGACCTGATTACGCTTGGCCCGGGGTCTCTGTTCACAAGCGTGGTTCCGAATCTTCTGGTCGGTGGAGTGTCCAAGGCGATCAGAAACTCGAGCGCGCTCAAGGCCTACTTCTGCAACCTGATGTGGCAGCCGGGCGAAACGATGCAGTTTCGCGCATCCGATCACGTGAGGGCTATCCATGAGCACGCCGGACGAAAACTTGTGAACACCGTGGTTGTGAATACGGGCGAGATCAAACCGTCGCTGCGGAAGCGGTACGCGCGCGAGGCTGCCCGGCCGGTTGAAAACGACCTTGACGAATTGAAGGCGATGGGACTCGATGTGGTAGCCGGGGATCTGGTGGCGCGCTCGGAGCGGGTTAGACACAGCCCGGACGCGATCGCGGCGATGGCGATCCGGCTTGCCTTCGAGGGCCGCGGCCGCAAGAAGGCCGGCAAGTGACGGCGGTAGGATCAGCGCGGGAAGTGGGCGCCGGCACGGTCAAAGCCGAATGCCCTTGGCTTTACAGATGGGCAGCATCATACGCCGTAGATTCTCACCGAGGATGAGCCCGCGGGCGTGCTCCGGAATCATCGCGCCCGTCACTTTCGCCAGTTGCGAGGCGAAACTCCGCCCGCCCGCGTCGCTGCCGTAGATCACCCGCTCCGGCCCGAGTTCGCGAACTGCCATCTCGACAAAGCCCGCCGTGGGATCGGACCCCGCGGTGTCGGCGGATATGTTCTTGAACGAGCGGATCGCGCGAATCCCGCGCTCCCAGTCGCCGCCGGTGTGACCGCAAATCAACGGCACGGCGGGATGGCGGCGCGCCAGTTCAACGATGTCGAGAGGCGTCGATTCGCCCGGCAGGTTGCCGCCGGTCTTCCACCAGGTGTGCTGAAAGACTACGGCGTTCAGGGAAGCGGCGCGGCCGATGATGGGATCGAGTTCGGGGGCCGAGGCGCGACGGGCGACCCAAAGCTTCACGCCAACCATGGGGCCATCGCGGACACAGCGGTTGAACTCGTCGAGGCTGAATTGCAGGTGGTTGGCGCTGAGGTACACGAAACCGAACGCCCGGTGATGCCAATGGCTTAAAGCCTGGAGCGCCTGATTGTTCTGTTCGCGCAATTGCGCCGGTGTTGGGTCCTCAATGAAGGGAAAGCCCATGTAGAGGCAGAAGCGGTCGATGCCCATGCGGTCGGCGGAACGGATGAGTTCCGCCATGCGTTCCTCGGGAGTGCGGCCGTCGACGCCGTTGAGGTGAACGTGGAGATCCCAAATCATCGCAGCAATTCGCGCATGGCGTCCATGAGCACACCTTCCACGCCGGGTTTGACGCGCGACACGATTCCGGTTTCGTAGCCGCCTTGCGAATACGCGATGTCAGTGCCGATGTAGCCGGGACCGAAGTCGCCGTATGCGGCCATCGCGACCACATTCGCGGGGATCATCCGCTGCGCGGCGAGCTGATATTCGACGAAAAGCTCACCCGCCATGTGGAGTACACGCGCATCGCCGATGCGCAGACAGTGGAGGCGAACCTGGCGGCCCGCGGCTTGACGGCGGGTCCAGGATAGATCGCGGGCGGCGCGGAGCCGTTCGCGTACCGGCAGCTTCGCGTCGACGAGCGTCGAGCGCAGGGAAGCATCGCTGAAGCGTTCGCCGAGGGGAAGTGAGACAGCTTTCGAACGCCATTCGATCGCACTCGCGGTGACTGGCGTTCTCACGGTCGCGTCCCAGGCGGACTTCATTCCCGCGGCGAGACGCGCGGCGAGGATGGCGCGGTTCTCGTGAGCGCCGTCGTTATACTTTCCGGCCGCTACGTTGCCTCCCGCGCCATTGAAGTGGATGTGGGATACGCCGGGCAATGCGGATTCGCGAAGCCCGCGGGCGGCTCCCACGAAATCGGCGCTGATACCGCCCTTCCCGTAATAACTCTGCGGGTGGGTCGCGTAGTACGTCAATGAAACCAGCGGCCGGTCCAGGTTCCACAAACTTAAGAGGCGAACGAAGGGATCGATGGTCCCCTCGGGCTGGGCGCGCGCCTCGGCGCTGCGCGTAGCACTCATTCGCGCGTACTTGACCGTGCCATCGGGACCGAGCACCCGGCGATTCGACGCGACCTGTTCGACCTTAGCCTGGCCGATGCCGAGATGCGTGACGGACCGCGGTTGTGAAACGGCTTGCGCAACTGCCGCGGCAGTCCGGCGCATGGCTTCGGCGGCGAACTTCGGATCGAATAACTCGCCCGTGAGATCTTGTGTTGCGGCGATCTCTTCCGCGCCAGGGTCGTAGCCGGGTGCGTCGTGTTGATGCAGCGTGTGGACGGAGACGCGCTCCGGCGTGGTCCCGGCCGCTTTCGCGAGAGCGGCGCACCATTGGTCGTGGCCCTGGTTCGAGATTCCGATCCAATCAACCGCGCAGAGAACGATGGGAGCGGGCGGCACGAAAAAGACAATTCCGCGCGCGCTGAGCGGATCGTCCAGGGCCGCGGCGCGGTCAACCGTTCCCAGCCCAAGCGGGCTGCCGAGGGGCGGCGTGACGTCCGTCTGGAACGTCGCGATCGAGAGCGGACGGCCTGGGGCGGCCGCGAGCAGTGGCAAAGCGAGAAAGCCGCGGCGGTTCATGGGATCGGCTTCGCCTTTTCGCGCACGTGAGCGGGGATCGGATTACCCGGACCGTGGTAGTTGAACTCTTCCGCATAACGGAAGCCGTGCTTCGCGCCGATGGTCTCGCTAAACTCTTCCGCGTAGGCGCGGACCAGGGCGCGGACGCTCGCCTCGTCTATCAACTTTAGCAGCGGCGACGGCTTGCCCGCGGCTTCGAGGCGCTGCTTCACATGCGTGGCGTATCGCCGATTCGCGGTCCTCAGCGCCTGGAGCGCCGCGACCTTACGATTGAACGTGCCCGTGATATCGATGGGCATGAACTTCGCGCCCTGATGCCCGCCCTCGCCTGGCCGGTAGGGGCGGTTGGTTGCGTAATAATAAGTCTCGGCAACGCCGAAACCGGGGAATCCCATGCGCGTCAACTCAGGCAGGAAATAGCTGCTCGAACCATAGGACGATTCTTCGGAAGCGCGCGCCACCCAGAATTGATCCCAATCAGGTTCGTAGTGAATCCACGGGTCGGGATGAAAAATGATGCGCGGTTTGTAGAAGCGGATCAGGGCGAAGATCTGATTGCGCATCTCGTTGGCCGAGACCTGGTTCAGTTCTCCGCTCTTGTGATCGAGCCTCACCGTCTCTTTCACGCCAAGCATGCGCGCGGCCTGCTCCGCTTCGTCGTTGTTGGCGAGGCGAGTTGCGGCAGGGCTGAGGCCAATGGAATTCTTCTCGTCGTTTGCGTACTGAAGGACATAGACGGAAGATCCCTGGTCGATCAGCTTCGCGAGCGTGCCGCCGGTGGCCATGAGGTAGTCGCCCGCTCCGGCCGTTACGACGAGAACGTTTCTCTGCGCCTGCGCGAAGATCGCCAGGTGCGCGGTAAGGAGCAGTGCGGCCGTTCTCAACATATTGAGAGCCGATCAAAAAGCAACCGTGGTGAGCGGGGCGGGCCATTACACCCGTTCTTTTGAACCACCAATCTCATCACACTACGTGATACCATACTCCCCGATGCGGACGGCAATCACCTATCGGGCAATTCTTTTCGCGTGGGGCGTAGCGGCGTTCGGCGCGGACACCATACTCCTCGGGAAACTTCCGAAGGGCAAAGTAGTGATGGTGATGCAGCCGCATCACGACGACCATACGACCGACTACGGCATGGGCGGACTCATCGCGCGCTTTGTCGACGAGGGCTACGAAGCCTACTACGTCCGGGCGTCGAACGACGAGAAGGACGGCTCGCACGGCTACGCCCGTAACGACATGATCAACCTGCGCGAGTCGGAGGAAGCCACGCGAATTCTCGGCATGAAGAAGGTGATCAGCCTCAACTGGCGCAACGACTACATGGGACCCATTCCACTCGACGAGTTGCGCGCACAGTTGATTCTGCTGATTCGCAAGTACAGGCCGGATGTGATCCTGGGGCATAATCCGTGGGAGCACTATCAAAAAAATCCAGACCATCGGAACGTAGCGCGCGCGATGGCCGAGGCCTGGTGGATGGCGGGGTACGAGAACGTGCATCCCGAGCATATGAAACTGGGGTTGAAGCCGCACCAGGCATCCTACCTGTACCTGAAGGCGCGGCTCGACTGGGGTTTGGGGCACACGCCGAATCTCGCGATCGAGCTGAACGAGAGCCAGGTTCGAAGGAAACAGCAGGCATACCAGACGCACCGGAACGTGTACGCCAATCCAGCGTCGGCGCGCGCCGTGAAGTCGGCGCTGGCCCGTGAGAATCTGACGGTGCCGGAGTTTGAAGGCCTCGACGATCAGGCGGCGGCGGTGCGCATGGAGGAGTGGCACATGGATTGGATCTCGCGCGTGCGTGGAAAGGAGGCTGGTGTGAAGTACGCCGAGGATTACTACTTCGTCGACGAGTTCGACCACCTGCCGGGGCTGAAGGCGTACTTGAAAGAAAACGTGAGGCCGAAGTGATAAAGCGGGTGAGGTTCGCCGTGGCTGCCGGTGCTCTGCTCGCGTGCGCCATTGATCTCGCGGCCGCGCCGCCAGTGGTGCTGGTGATCGCGGCCGACGCCTCCAACTTCGTGCTGGCGGCGGGTGGGACCATCGCGAAGATGGCTGAAGCCGGGTCGCCAGTGTATGTGATCCGCGTGACGAACGACGAGAAGGATTCGTGGGGCTTGACCGCCGAAGAGACCGCGCTTCGTTCGCGCGCCGAGACTGAAGCGGCAGCGCGCGCGCTGGGGGTGAAGGAAGTGATCCCGCTCGGATACCGGGCGGCTGAACTGGCGGATGTGTCGTTCAGCGGCATCCGCGACCGGCTGATTTTCTACATCCGCCACTACAAGCCAGGCGTCATGTTCATACCAAATCCGTACACCGAGTACGACCGCGTTCTCGACCGCTACTACACGGGCGCGGCGGCCGAGGACGCATTCCGGGCCGCGGCCCTGGAGAACTTTCAGTTAGCCCACGCCGACGTTGAACTGGGACCGCATCTGACGCCGGAGCTCTACTATTACGCGCAGCCGGTCGACCCCAGGCGGAAGGAGCCGGAGAGCACGGCGACGTTTGTGCCACAACCGAGGAGCGTCGACATCGCGGGCACGCTTCAGAAAAAGATTGCGGCGGCGTCCGCGCTCAAGACCGTCAACGAGAGCACGGCGCGGAGGTTGAAGGCCCGGCTCGACGCCACGGAGCGAAGGCTTTCGCTGCTTGACGCAATCGACGAATCGAGCATCCGGCGGCTGGCTGAGGTCCACGTCAGGGGCCTGGGGACGACGGAGGAGTTTCGCTACGCGGGCATCGAGTTCCGGATTCCGAGGAAGTACCGATGAACGCGCCGGTTCCGGTGCGGGGACTTTTCGAAGCGCACCTGAGCGTTGTGAACCTCGAGAACGCGGTTGGGTTCTATCGCGACACGCTTGGGCTGGAATTGGCGGCTGTCTTTCGCGAGAGGCAAGTCGCGTTTTTCTGGATCGGCGGTCGTGGAAGGACCATGCTGGGCGTATGGGAAGCCGGCACGATGCCGCTGAGGATGAGTCTGCACGTGGCGTTTGACACTGCGTTGGCGGAGGTTCTTGCCGCTCCATCCAGGTTGCGCGCGGCCGGTATCGATGCGCTCGACCTGTCGGGAAACCCCACGGATGAGCCGGTTGTGTTGGGTTGGATGCCGGCAGCCGCGGTCTATTTCCATGACCCAGACGGCAATTTGCTGGAGTACATAGCGATGTTGGACGAGCCGGCGAGGACCGGGGCTGTACCTTGGAGCCAGTGGGAGCGTGGGAAGCCGGGTTCACATGCCGAGGCGGCTGATTCAGGACTTTGATGGGATGAGCGGCCGGTTCCGAGCTACATTGCGCCAATGTTCGCCGAGATTTCCCGCTCATCGCCTCTCCGCAAGTGAGGCAGCGACCCAGTACGGTATAGTACTAAAGCGGCGGTGAGATCGGAATGAAAATGCTTGATCCGTGATAAACTTTCCTTGAGCCACGGCAGCACCCGGGCTTTCGGAGCAGATAAAAACATGAAAATAAATAACTTATGGACTATTTGGCGTTGCACCCGTGGAATGGGACTGACGTTGTTTTGCGGAGGTTCTCTTTTCGCAGCGTCTTGCTTAACGACCGGGACAGATGTTGTCGGAAATCCCATTTTCGGGGCGACGGTTCAGACTTTCGTGGATGCGGGGATTAATCCGAACACCACGTGCATTGAGAACGGCTTGTGGACGGATCCAGCTGGGTTTGTTTTGGGAAGCTACGTGAAGGGCGCCGAGATTGCTGGTTTTGCGATTGATCCGGCGGTGCTCGGATCCTACGGCATAGGTGGCGGTCTTGGGGCCAGCGCCAATGGCCGGGACTTCTTGTGGGTGCAGGACAACGGCAATCAAATCAATTTCGGTGGTGGAATACTGGGCGGCAGGCCCTCGGAAGGGATCGTTTGGGATCTGGGCGGTCAGGCGAACCAGGCGGCCGTTTTCGTTTTCGTGGATCACGGCCCCGTGCCACACGAAGTTCTGGAGAATACCGCATGGCTTTCGAACGACCCGAACGCCGCGGACGGCGGGTGGACGCAGGCTTCGCTGGTTCACGTCTATGGAGCCGGGTTTTCAGCGGATCCGGATATCGCCGATGGATTCGTCGCTGTCTACCAACTGCCGAGCGCCGCGACATTCCGGTACGTTTCCGTCACTTGGGGCGGGCCGGGATCGATCCTGCGCGACGGCGACAACGAGATCGACGCGGTGGGCGGGTTGACCGCCGGGGGGCAGGGCGTTCTGACTCCGGAACCGGTCTCTTCGCTACTGATCGGCAGCGGGCTTCTTTTGGTTGCGGCGCTTTCGCGGAGACGCGCGGCCCGCTCGTAGTTCGGTTCCCGCTGCAGCCCAAGCTCCCGCGGCAGGCAGATCAACACGGGCGCAATCAGCAGCGAGGCGACCTTCGACACCGAGAGCTCTGCCGCTCATTCGCTACAGGCGACTGAGACGGCCTGAAGGACCGCCTCGCGAAAAGGCGGTCCGCGCTCCGTGAACGACTGCTCGCGTTGAGCATCAGATTCCGTTCTTGCGCACCTCAAGCGGACCGTTTTCGGGAACAACGACCGGCACTCGATCATGCTGACCGGCCGCGCACCAGGGCGGTCAGTAGATGGCCTTGCCGGAACCCGGATTCCGGAATGCCAATACGTTCTCTTTCCGACCCAACAAGCTTCCGTCCAGCAGTTCCGCCGCTTGCATTTCCGCGAGATCACATCCAGTAGATACTGCTGATCGCTCAACGTTTCTCGCGCCGCAGGCGGGTGCAAATCCCTGAGATACCCAATCAACGCCGGGCGCCGTTTGTGAAGCGGGTGATCACGGCAGGATCCACCAGCGAGGTGTTGATACCGTTCCGCCAGTGACTATGGTGGGAGTAGAACCGCTGGACCCGGGAACCTCACCCTGCTCGACCGCCAGTTTCCAGACCCACAGGTGCTGTTTGCTCGCCCGGCGCGGCGCGGTTTCCCGCAGCGCATCATAGGCCACAAGAACCGGCCACATGAACGGGCCACATGAACGACTGGTCAGGAACATATCCTCTTGATAGCGTGATTCTCAAACGCACCTGCCTTCCGCATAGACATTCGGCAATGTTCCTGGAATCGATTCGGTACTTGCCCAGCCTTGCGGGCGCGGCGGATCTTCCGCATTTCTCCGTCCAACCTCGACATAGTCCAGGTGAAACCGGGCTTTCACGCGCGCCCCATTCAGGCGGCTGGTCCCCGAATAGAGTCCCGCTCGACGTGGATCAGACTGCCGGGGTCCACTTTGATGCGTTGCCGCACCCGCTCCTCTTCAAATTCTCAAACCCGGTTCGCCATGGCGATCCGTGCATCGGACGGTACGCCCGGGACGCCCGCCCGGGTCGCCAGGGTCTGACACTTGCGCACGCGGTCCCGTTGCGCTATATTCGGCTTGTTCGAACAATCTCTTGAGGAGGGTTGCCTTGAAGAAACTCGTGGTTGTATTTGTGTTGGTTTGTGCCCTGTTCGCGATGTCCGCGCCTGCGGCGGAGTGGAAGGGTTGGATCGTCGATGCCAAGTGCGCCGCAAAGGGCGCGAAAGCTGAGCATGCGGCTTGCGCCGAGAAGTGCGCCAAGGGCGGCGCGGCGCTGGTATTCGTCAGCGACGGCAAAGTACTTAAAGTTGCTCAGCAGGACAAAGTGCAGGGCCATGTCGGTCACGAAGTCACCATCACCGGGAAACTTGATGGAGACACCGTGTCGGTCGATAGCGTCAAGATGTAAGCTTGCTTTCCTTAGGGAGGAAGGGGCCGGCTATTGCAGCTTGCCTCTT
>SHUI01000032.1 GCA_009697455.1 Bryobacterales bacterium | reverse complement strand
CGGCAGGTGCGAAACCCGCCTCATCTGAAAAGTCGGTGGCGCTCACCCGGAAGCCGGTCCCCGGAGTGCTGAATGCCGCCCCGCGAATGCGGCCGGCCGGTTGCACGCCTGTGGTGCCATTGAAAAACCCGCCTGGAAACGCGTTCGGTGAACTGAATGACGCCGGCACGGCATCCCAGTTAATCTCCCTCCTGCCAGTGGTACAAGGGTTTGGCGAACACGCTCCGGGAGCGTTCAGTCCACCGCCGAGATCGGCACGGAAAGCATTGATCACTGCGTTAAAGCCGGGATCGCCTGCGCCGGCAGTCGTCAACGCCGACCGCACGATAGTTCCTGCAACGGCGGAGGGCACCAGAACCACCGCAAGTCCTGCCAATAATACTTGTATTCGCATCAAAATATATCCTCTAATTTAGCTTAGGTTACCACGGTTTTCGTAAACTTGGTCTTAACTTAATTGGGGATGAACCAGGGACGCTGAGCCGCCTGTCGGGGCTGATTTATCACGCTCGGAGTGCCATTCGGATGCGATTCTTCGCGCAAACGCCGCATCGATCACCAACCCTTGCTTGCTCGCGGCCCCGGAACGGCCGAAAGCGTCTGCTATCCGCAAGCCGAGCCGCGAAATACTGGATAACGGCCTTGCATTAAATTAACGAACCCTTCTGGCGACGAACGCTCCGTGCCCTCGCGGCCCTGTCAATGGGACGCATCACCGGCGTCCGCCAAAGCAGCCACGTTGCGGCCGGGCGTGACACCCGGCGGTCGACGACAAAGGCGGAACGGCAGCGCGCGAAACTAATCAGACATTCTCGAAGGCTTCCCTGATCTTGCCATAAGTGACGTCTAGTTCTTCGGGCGAAACTCTTGTCTCGCCGATCACGGTCATGAAATTCAGGTCACCGAGCCAACGCGGCACGACATGCATGTGCAAGTGCCCCGCCACTCCTGCGCCGGCGCACGCGCCCACGTTCATTCCGATGTTCAAACCAGCCGGGCTGTAGATTCCGCCCAAGAGACGTTCAGCCGTCTGCGTGAGACTCATCATCTCGGACAGCGTCCCTGCCGGGGCCGCGGACAGCGTACCCACGTGTTCATAAGGCACAACCATCAGGTGGCCCGTGTTGTATGGATAAAGATTCAGGATGACGAAGTTGTGCCGTGCGCGGTGAACGACCAGGTTACCGCTCTCCGGTTGTTCCGCGCCTTTCGAGCAGAACAAACAACCCTCCCCGGACGGCCCGCTGTTTACGTAGCGGAAGCGCCAGGGACTCCAGAGGTGATCCATCAGGAAGGTATCGATGACGGAAGCGCTTCCCCTGCGTTGGATGCCGCCGGGGCGGAAGTATTGACAAGGTCCCTGAGCTCCTTGCTGGGCTTGAAATAAGGGATCTTCTTCGCGGGGACATCAACGCGCGCGCCGGTCTTGGGGTTACGTCCGATGCGCGGTTTCCGCTGGCGGGTCCGGAAGCTGCCAAACCCGCGTATCTCAATCTTGTCGTTCATTCGCAAGGACCGCACGATACTCTCGAAAATGGATTCGACAATGATCTCGGACTCCTTGCGAGTCATGTCGACTACCCGCGAGACGTCTTCAATCAGGTCCGCCTTAGTCATAATTTGTTTCGCTCCACTAGACCGGTCCAGTATCGCAGGAAAAAGAAGGTTCGTGCAAGCGGGAAAGCCTTTTGGCAGGAGTTGCCTAGCGCTTGTCTTCGTTGCGATCCTTGAGGCTCATCACTTCCTCAATGGTCGAAGTCGCAGCCGCTGCCTGCCGACGGTAGTCGACCAGGCGGTTCCGCTCCTCGTCCTCGGCAATCGCCTTCATGCTTAATCCGATGCGTTTTTCCGCCTCGCTCATCTTGAGGATCTTGAAATCGTATTGCTGCCCGACCTCGACAGTCAACTCGTCGCGCCGGCCGGCGAAACCCGGCATCTCGGAATGATGACAAAGGCCCTCGACGCCCTCCGCCAGTTCGACGAACACACCAAATCCGGCCGCGCGGCAAATTGTTCCCCGGACCAGATCCCCTGGATGGTGCGACTGGAAGAACATCTCCCAGGCGTCCGGCTGAAGTTGCTTGATGCCGAGCGAAAGCCGCTTTCCCTTCGAATCGATCTGGAGAATAACGGCCTGCACGACCTGGCCCTTCTTGAGCGCTTCTGAAGGATGCTTGATCCGTTTAGTCCAGGACAAATCCGAAACATGCACGAGACCGTCGATCCCATCTTCGATCTCGACGAACGTACCGAAATCGGTCATGTTCCTGACGCGCCCTTCAACGACGGAGCCGATGCTGTAGCGTTCGTCGATCGTAGTCCACGGATTCACTTCCAGTTGCTTCAAGCCCAGTGAAATCCGGCGCTCCTTCGGGTGCGCTTCGAGCACGACAGCTTCCACCTGATCGCCCGGATGCAACACCTTCGCGGGATGCTTCATCCGCCGGGACCATGACATCTCCGAAATGTGAATAAGGCCCTCGACGCCGGGCTCGAGTTCAACGAATGCGCCATAATCGGTAACCGTGACGACCTTCCCAACCACGCGGCTGCCGGGCGCGTAGCGATCCTTCACCGTTAGCCAGGGGTCGGGTGCAAGCTGCTTCATCCCGAGCGAGATCTTTTCTCTCTCGCGGTCCAGCTTCAACACCAATACAGTTACTGTGTCGCCCGGATGCACCAGGGCCGAGGGATGCGGCACCCTGTTGTGAGCCATGTCGGTCACATGTAACAACCCGTCGATACCGCCCAAGTCCACAAATGCGCCGTAGTCGGTCAGGTTCTTGACCGTGCCGGTAACGGTATCGCCTTCGCGCAAGCGTTCGAGCGCCGCGTGCTTTCGCTCGTTAGCCTCTTGTTCGATGGCCGCTTTCCGGGACACCACCACGTTGCCGCGGCGGCGATTGACCTTCACGATTTTGACTGGAATGTCCTGCCCTACCCAGGCATCAAGATTGTGCACGAGCCGCGTATCGATTTGCGAGGCCGGCATGAAAGCTTCCACACCCACGTCCACCACAAGCCCGCCGCTCATGCGGCCGGTCACGCGGCCGAGGATCGTGAATTGTTCGTCGAAATCCCGTTCGAGATCGTCCCAGACGCGGATGCGGGCGGCCTTCTGGTGAGAGAGCAGGACAAAGCCTTCCTGATACTCCCCATGGTCGATCATGACGTCCGCCGGGTCGCCGGGCTGAACGGTTAACTCACCCTGTTTGTTCAGGAACTGGCCGATCGGAACGATGCCTTCGGATTTGTAACCGAAATCGATGATGACGTCTTTGGCGGTGATGCTGAGGACTCGGCCCTTCAGGACCTCACCCTCGGCGGGAGGCGCAAGATGGCTGTAGTCTTCGAGGAGATGTTCGTACTCCTCGGCCCCTATCTGCTCCGGGCTTCCGTTCGACATGCCCTGCGTGCGCTCAGCGTTGCCGCTAGCCATTCCCAAAGCCTCCGAGGCGACCAGCTACCCGCGGTGACGGTCCGTGCCCTCGAGACTTCGAGCCCGAAGCAACGTCAAGGGAAATTCGCCTATCGCCACCAACAAACTGTTGACAAATCAGTATGACTCAAACAATAGCCAAGACGTGTGGCCTTGTCAACCGCGCTCAAGGCTCGCGATCTCAGATCGCCCCTGCCAGGAGCAAGAAACGAAGCGATCAGCCGGCCAGACCTCCTATTTCTGGTTTACATGTTTTCGGATACTTCCCTCCAATCGTACAACTCCCGCAGCCGGCCAGCGAAAGGCGCGATCGTCTACTACCGCCCGCTGCAATTTGGTTTTCGGCCGCCGCGGCTCTGATTACGTCGCGTGGATCCGCCGCTTGTTCAACATCGCCGCTACTCGCTCCAACTGTTCGTATGAAACCTCGAGTATCCGGCAGGGATTCGATGCTGGCGCCGTTCGCATTATTGTACCCACCAGGCTCATTCGTTCCGACTCTCCCGTCCGCCTCATCCTGCTTGAAACAAGGCTCGCAGTTTGACGTATTACCGCTCCGGCTGTAGAATGGTGGGTAACGCCGGGACGAGGTTAGACGGCTAATTCTTCGGGAGGTTTCACATGATACGTTTTCTGGCACGGACTTCACTTCCGTTCCTTCTCGGTGCGTTCGGCGCGATGCTGTCCGCTCAATCCACAACCCAGTCGATACAAGGTCTTGTCACTGATTCTTCAGGCGCGGCGATCGCCGGCGCCAAAGTGATCCTGACCAACCAGGGCACGAATGTCGCTTTGACAACCACGGCGAACGACACAGGCAACTACACGTTCCCGCTTGTTCAGGTGGGCGACTATACCATCCGATGCGAGGTTCAGGGCTTCAAGGCGGAAGTCGTCAGAAACGTGCGGCTTGAAACCGCCGCCCAGGTTCGCCAGAATTTCAAGCTTGACGTGGGCAGCGTGGCCGAGTCGATCGAAGTCGCCGCGAGCGCCGTGACGCTGCAGACGGAGAACGCAACGGTCGGCGCGGTGATCGAAAATCGCCGCATCATTGAATTGCCCTTGAACGGCCGCAACATGCAGAGTCTTGCCGTGCTCGTTCCGGGCGTCCAGTTTGGCTTGCGTACGGGCCTAGGCGACGGTTCGGGAGGTTTCCCGATTCCCGGCCAGGGCTTTTCGGTCAGCGCCAACGGTCAGCGCGAGACCAACCAGGTGGCTTCACTCGACGGCGTCGACGCAAAGGATCCCCGTATCCACATCATGAACTTCGTTCCCTCTATCGAGGCGATCGAAGAGTTTAAGATCCAGACCAACGCCTACACGGCCGAGTACGGATTCGGTGGCGGCGCGGTGGTTAACATTACCATGAAGAGCGGCACCAACGCTCTCCACGGCGCGTTCTTCGACTTCCTGCGAAATGACAAGTTCGACGCCGAAAACTACTTCCTCAATTTCGAGCGCGCGACAAATCTCGAACGCCTCAAGAAGAACACGCTCCGCCAGAACCAGTTCGGTCTCGTGTTGAGCGGGCCTGTCCTGATTCCCAAGATCTACAACGGAAAGAACAAGACGTTTTGGGCGTTCAACTGGGAATCCCGCCGCTCGCGCGAAGGCGTCGTGCAGACCGCGAACTTCCCCATCGACGAGTTCCGCAACGGCGATTTCAGCCGGTTGCAGCGCGGCTACACAGCTAACGGGCGCTTCGTCGCCCCAACCTTGATCTGGGACCCCGACACGGGCAATCTGTTCCCCAACAATGTCCTGCCGGCATCACGCATACACGCGGGGGCGAAAAGGGTGCTCGAAACGTACGTTCCCAAGGCGCAGTTCGTGCAGGAAGATCCGCTCGATTTTACGGCGCGGGCGGCTGTCGCCACGCCAATCAACGTCAACACCTATTTTTCCCGCGTCGACCACAATTTCTCCGATAAGGACCGCGTCTTCGCCCGCCTCGCTTGGGACCGTTCCGGACTCACCAGAACCAACATCAATCCAAACCTGCCTGTTTTCGTCGACTCTGATGTAACCAATCTCGCGACTCAGTGGATTCACACGTTCAATTCGAGCATGATCAACGAACTTCGCTTCGGATTCAATATATCGAACGACCTCACGCGGAATCCGCGCACGGACAACACCAGCTTCAGCATGGACGCGCTGGGAGTCGGACTGTTCCGTGTTCCCTCGGACGGGAACCGCCCCTTGACGCCGCGTGAGCATGGCATTCCGCAGTTCACCGGCTTGCCGTTTACGCTTCAGGAGCTCACCAACGGCAATGGTTACGATCGGATGCAAACCTACCAGGTCGGCGATCACCTCTCGTTCTTCCGCGGGAAGCACAATATCAAGATAGGCGGGGAGTATTACGGACTGAAGATTGAGCGCGGCGCAGCCAACCTGGAAGAGGGACTGCTCGGATTCAGCGGCGCTCAGGCCGGCTACTCGTTCGCCTCCTTTCTCCTGGGCCGTCCCAGCACGACTCAGACCCCAGAAGGAATCCCATTGACTTTTCCGAAGGCGAACCGCGGCGGCGCTTACGTCAACGACGACTGGAAAGTGACGTCGAAACTGACGGTCAATCTCGGCTTGCGTTTCGACTACAACGGCTGGCCGGTTGATTCGAAAGGGTTGCAGCGGACGCTTGACATCCCAGGTCTCGGCACGGATATCGGCCGCGGCAACAGTTTCAAGAAAGCCGATGGAACCATCATCCCGGTCGTTTTCCCGGGCACGTTGGGAGAGGCCGGAGCCAAGAAGTTGGCCAATCAGCAGGTCAGGTTCTTCATGCCGCGCGTGGGAATCGCTTTCCGTCCGGCCGAGAAGTGGGTTATCCGTACGGGCGCGGGCTGGTTCGACAACATCCAGCATCAGAACACGTTCACGATTTTCAACTTGATGCCCCCGAAGGCCGGCAGCCAAGCCTACCTTACTTCGATGCAGCCCGCCGGGACGACGAACATCACGGGAGCGAACGGCCAGGTATTCCCAATCACGAGCCAAAGGTATGCGCCAGGCTCAAATATTTTGACGCTTGACGATCCGTTTCTGACGCGAGGCGGCATTTCACAGGTTCGGCCGATCGACGTGCTCTACCTTCCGCCGGATTATAAGGACGGATCGGTGTGGAAGTGGAGCTTCGACATCCAGCGCGAATTGCCCTGGAACGTCGCGCTCACCGTAGGTTACGCGGGAAGCAAGGGATACAACGTCGGCAACAGCGTGATCAACTGGAACGACCCTGTCAGGCCGGGGACTACCTTCCTCCAGTCGAATCGCCCGTATCCGGAATTCTATGACCCAGCAACACCTCAGCTCGGCGTACAGGGTACCGGACGCATCCGCTACATCGACTCATTCGGCGAGTCTTTCTACCACGGCCTGCAAATCAAGTTGGACAAGCGCATGGCTAAGGGCTTGACTTTTGGTCTCGCCTACACGTACAGCAAGTCGCACGGTGACGGCGAGAATGGCGGCCAGGAAGGCGCTTCGCTGCAAAACCCACGCGACCGCAGAGGTTCCCGCGGCGTATTCCAATTCGACCAAACGCATCGCACGGTCGCGAACTGGGTGTACGAACTTCCGGGCCAGCATATGAACGGGCCCGCCAAGCATATTGTGGGTGGCTGGCAGGTGAATGGAATCCTGAGCATCGCATCCGGTTTCCCCTTCACCATCGGTCAGAGCGCGGGAGATCTCGCGCTGCCGAATGGCTCGATCCGTCCCGACACCATCAGCAATCCTGAGTTGTCCAGTCCAACGCGGAAGCTCTGGTTTAACCCGGCTGCCTATCAGCGCGTCACTTGCCAGATTGCCGCGCGCCCGGACCTCTGCCGCCTGGGAAGCACAGCCTACAACAGCTTGCGCGGTCCCGGCGAACGCCGCATCGACTTCTCCATGTTCAAGAATTTCTCCATCATGGAGAAGGCGAGGCTTCAGTTCCGTTGGGAAGCCTTCAATGCGACCAATACACCGTGGTTTGGCAATCCCAACGGGATCAGCTTCTCGAACGCGAACCAGATCACGGCAAACGGTACGCGAGACGGCGAAATCCGCGGCATTCGCAATCCGATGCGGCGCATGCAGTTCGGTCTGAAGCTACTGTTCTAACACCCAAGGTAGTCAGGACGGGAGAGGGGGAACTCCGGGATTGCCGGGGTTCCCCTTTTCACTGTCTGAACGACGAAATCGCTGTTACTTTCTCAGGTGGGTCTGCAAATCGGCAGGCTCCGTACACGAATCCGGCTGCGGCGGAATTGCAACCACGTAACCAGAGTCAAGCTCGCTTTCACGCGACGGTAGGTTTTCGAGAATGAGGCAGGCATAGTTCCGTGCGCGGATGATGCCGGCTTCCCGGAAGAGAATGAAAGATGGCTGGCTACGCCGGGAGAGAGCCAGAAGCATGGCAAAGTCCGAGTCGGCGGAAACGGCTACTCGCTCTTCGACACTGGCTCGCTCCAGAATCACGGAGTCCTCCGCGGCGTGAAGGCCAAGGCCCGCTTCTCCGAGCAGACGCGCGACTTCCGGCGAGAGTGCGCTGTCGACCAGAAATTTCACGCGGGCCGTGGAAGCGCGAGTTCACGCTCCATCGCAGAGTCCGCGGCGAATCGGAGGCATTCGCGGATGTCCACTACCTGGAGGTCTGGGTAGTCAGCCAGAACTTTTTGCTCGCTCATGCAGCGACCAAGCATCCGAAGCATGGTCGCAACCGGGAATTGCAATCGCCGGATGCAAGGCACGCCTCAATATGGTTCGGATTCACGGTGATTCGTTCGAAATCCGACCTCGCTATCTCTATCGGGAGCCCGGTTTCGATGCAACCGGCTTCCGGCAAGACGAGAGCGGGACGCTTTGTCGCGTTTTCACCTGCTTGCCACTCGCGGAAGCTTCCCTTCCGGCGTGACGCTTTCCCCGACGTGATCGAGAACCACCTGGATGAATCCCAGGGCCGCCTTTGACAGAGCCTTGTCCTTCCGGTAGATCAGACCCAGCCGCCTAATCATCGGCTCCGGACCGAGCGAAATCGCGTGAAGTTTTCCGGCCGCCATCTCCTCGCGGCAGTTCGAGACCGCGAGAAACGAAACGCCCAGTCCGGCCATTACGAAACGCTTTATCATTTCGGTCGAATCGAGTTCCATCGAAACCGTGATCGCCTCCTCCACCGGTTCCAACCAGGCATTCAGGCGCGTCCGAGTTGTTCCCGACTTGGGCAGAAGCAGCAGATGCTTCGTCAAATCCTCACAGCATATCCAGTCTCTTCCGCAAAGCGCATGCCCCGCCGGGACAATGAGTTTGATTTCATCCTTGTGGACGCGCACCACCTGCAGACGCTTCTCCTCCACCGGCAACTGGGCGAAACCGAAGTCGGCGACGTTTTCCGTGACTGCCTCCACGACGCGCGCTCCATACGACCGGTCCACCTGAAGTTGAACACCCGGAAACTGATCTTTGAAATCGGAAAACACCTGCGGCAAAACGTAGATGCACGTGGCTTCGTTCGCCGCGATCAGCAGTTCGCCTTTGGGCACTTTCTCAAGCTCACTGATAGCGTTCTGCGCCCGCCGTCTCAGGTCGAGCAACTGCTCGCAGTACTCGGCGAAAATGCGTCCCGCGGTGGTAAGCGAAATCCGGCTGCCAAACCTTTCAAAAAGCGGGGATTGCAGTTCCTGTTCGAGTTGGCGCACTTGCGCGCTGATCGCCGGCTGAGTGCGGTAGCATGTCTGGGCGGCCTTCGAGAAGCTCTTCAGCCTCACGATCTCGAGGAAGGTATGCAACTGATCGAAGTCCATGGCGCGACCGGCGTTCGAACAAACTTATGTATCGGAAGGATAGAAAGAATCGATTTCCTTCCCAGGAGGAACTCTGCGTCTAATTGTAACAGAGGGACCGAGCTCAGCGGAAAAACTCGTGGAAGGCAGCTACTGCCACGAGCGTGGCGTTTTTACCTCCAAGGCTGTGCCCCAGGTGTCCGGCTGGAACTAGCGTGCTCCTGCCGGGGATCAGCGCCAGGGCTGCCCGCATTTCTTCTATCGTTCCGAACGGGTCTTTCGTCCCGTGCACGAAAAGCGCAGGGGTTGCGAGCCTTGGGAAGTGTTGCGTCCGAAGCACCGCCGGACGCCCGGGCGGGTGCAGCGGATACGAAAGCAGGAACAGGCCGTCGGCAAGATCCGGCTCGTCCGATGCCAGCATTGTGGCTTGACGCCCTCCGTAGGAATGCCCACCCAGAAAAACGGGACCCACCTTAAGCCCTCGAAGCGCCTGCACTGCATGTTTGAGGCCCAGCCTGTCTGCGGCGCCGGTTGCCGGCGAAGGCGGACCTTTCGGGCGAATCTGCCGAAACGCCAGGTTGCACCGCAAGACGTGGAATCCCTCGGCGGCTAAAGCCTCGGCAACGGATCGCAGCAGCGGCGCGTTGCAGTCCGACCCGGCGCCGTGGGCGAGCACAAGAGCACACCTCCCGGCGCCACGGGGCCGGTGCAGGTATCCCTCGACGGCTGGTTGTCCCTCCGTTTCGCTGCGGAATTCAGTTACCGAATCGGGCATTACAATCCTGGCCCGGGAGGGAAGGACCGCGAAAAAGCCTGGGGCGCCGGAAGTGATCCGTTCCCGTTTGAAATCATACGCGGGGAAATTCGAACGGCCCAGCCGGAAGAGACGCGGTGAATCGAGTCGAAATCGTCACCGGTCGAAATGCCGAATTCTTTCCGCCAGGCCACCAGACCAACATACCACCGGTGACGGGCCGGAGCCCCTGAGACCGTGAGAAACAATCGGCTTCGCGTCGAAGCAGCCGGAAGCGCCTGCCCCGCCAAACCGCTAAAGCATTGGTTCAATGGTGGGGCAGGTGGGTTCGCCTAGTGTGTTGAGTGATGTGTAGTCAGGGGGTGAGAGCCCAGACGGCGCTGGGAAGAGTAGCGTCGGTGGCGCGATGCTCCTCGATCGAGGCGTCGAATACTTCAACCCGGATGAAGCGGCAATCCGGACCGATCCGCCAATCCGGCGATAACCGGCGAAGAGGCGGCCAGCGCGGCCTGGCGCCAGGGAAAGCGGCTCTTGGAACGAGCCATTGCCGAACGGTTGAACTTCGCTTTCGAGACCACGCTCGGCGGACGGACAATCACAGATCTACTTCGATCCGCGCTGTCCGTGGGAGTGGAGGTGCTGATCTGGTATGTGGGTTTGAGTGGCCCGGAACTTCACATCGCACGCGTACGCTCCAGAGTTTCGAGGAACTTCGGGTTTACGACAACAACCGGGAAGCGGACCCGCGAGCCGGCGTTCGGCCGGAACCGGCGCTCATCCTCCACTTGGTTCGCGCCCGGATCGTGAACTCGTGCAAACTGACCGATACTCCCGAATGGGCCAAGCCCATTCTTCTTCGAGCGATGGGATTGCAGGTGTGACCCTGCTACCGGCGGCTACCGTCTCACCACGGTCAACGACCGCCACGCGGAATTCCCAGCCGCGTCGAAGACACGGATCACCACGCTGTTCGTTCCCACCAGCAGCGGCACGCTAGCGGTCCAGTAACTGGTTCCCGTCGCGGTTCCCGACGAACCGAAGTTGTTCGTCCAACGGACTTCGGTCACGCCAGCATTATCGGACGCCGTACCGCTTATGGTTATTCTTGGGTCCGTCGTCCCCACGATTGTCCCCGCCGGATAGGTGATCGACAGCGATGGTGGAACGGTGTCGCCCGGAGGAGCGGCAGGAGGCGCGACCGGAGGAGCCGCCGGGGTTGGCGCCGGGAGTCTCGGCCCAGGATCTGACGGTGCCGGCACGATCGGAGGGTCGACCGGTGGCGTAACAGGTGGAGTGGCGGATGGAGTGGTGGGCGGTGTCGAGGGCGGAGTTGCCGGCGGCCGCAACGGCGGCGTTAATGGCGGAGTTGCCGGCGGCAGGGAAGGAGCCCCGGGCGATGCTGGCGTTGGATCAACCGCGGGTGTCGTCCGCTCCCCGTAGAGCGAACGGATACCCGCGATGTCGTCGGCAGCCAGCCCCGCGACCTGCTTGTAGTACGGGTACATCACCGCGCCGGGCAGGTCCGAGTGCCCCAGACCGAGCGCGTGCCCGGTTTCATGAAGCGCCACGGAGAACAGGTCCACGCTCGATCCGATGTTCCAGTTCTCGTCCGCGTCCAGGTGCATGTCCCCGGCAACAGGCTCCGCGTTCGGCGGCGACGGGAAGAACGTGTGCCCCAGCACCTTGCCCGGCCCGTCGAAAGGATACGCGTCCCCGTGGGAGGACGAGGCGAAGAAGATGTTCATGGTTTGCGGCGCTGCCGGATCCACGCCCGGCGCGAACGATACTCTCGCCAACCGGCTCCAAACGTCCATGGCTCGGACGATTTCGTTCTGTCCGGCAAGGGCCGGAACGCGGCTGGTCACCGCGCCGAAGCGATACCCCACAACAGCCCCCTGCGCGCCCGCCGGCCAGCCCTGGCTCACTTGGGCGTACTGCGCCACAAGCGCCGCCTCAGTGGCTCCGCCCGGACAGGCTACCACCAGAGTGCCATTGATCAAGTCGGGCGAGGCCGCGAATACGTACGCCACTTCATCCCACTCCGCGAGTGCCGCCGCCTGGGGAGCAGTCGCCGCAATCAGCAGATGGTTCGGCAGTAGGAAGGACCGGTCGAGAATCTCGATCCCCTGTTCCAGAACCAGTGCGCGCGCGCCCGCCATGTCCACATCCGAGTGGAACTCCACCACGAAGGCCGCCGCGAAGTCCGCCTCGCCAATGTAAGCGACCTGCTGTGCCGCCCCGACGCGCGAACCCGGACTCAGCTTGTCTCGGGGCGGTAACCGCCCGACCCACCGCAAACCAAGTCCGTCGAACGACATGCCGTCCGGCACGGAGATGGACAACCCGTTCTCTGGGACGAATCCCACAATCACAGCCCCGCGCGCGCGCAACGCCTGGAGGTCGGCCGTCTGCGGAAGCGCCGGATATTGCACCAGGTAATGCGAGCGCCCGGCGGCCCGCTGCCTCCCGGCTAGCGGCAGGCTCACCAACTGGTTAGACGTGTCGATGCTGCGCGTTTTCAGACGGAGCGCCGCGCTGTCGGCTTCCGCCGCGGTCGCCAAGAGGAGCAACAGCGAGAGATTTGGACGCATGTCCAACTTATCGGACGCATGAGAGTTTTCGAGAGCGGGAAACACTTAGCAGAGTGAGAATCTCGACTTGGGTGCTAGGCTTGGCATTGCCGGGATTCGCAGCCGCCGAGCCGCCCGTCTTCACCATCCAGACCATCGCGGGCGGCGAGTACCGCGACGAAGCCGTCCCCGCGCTCACGGCTCAGTTCGCCGGCGTCGAGGGTATCTGCATTTCCTCCAAAGGTGTCATGTACCTGGCGGACACGGCCGCTCACCGCGTCCGTAAGATCACGCCGGACGGACTCATGCAGAATGTCGCGGGAACAGGCTCCGCCGGATTCTCAGGCGATGGCGGACCCGCGTCGCAAGCGCGCCTCAACCTTCCGTTTGCCGTCGAGACGGACACTCAGGGCAACGTCTACATCGCCGATTTCGGCAACAACCGCATCCGCAAGGTATCTCCAACGGGCGTCATCTCCACTCTCCTCGGAGACGGCTCTCCCGCCACGCTCAACACACCCCGCGCCTTGGCCATGGGTCGCGACGGCATCCTCTACGTTGCGGAATTCGAAGCCCACCGTGTCCGCGCGCTGACGCCTTTCGGCACCGTCATGGAGATTGCGGGCACGGGCGAAAAGGGCCTCAACAACTGGTCCGGCCCGTCCCTCTCGGTGCCCTTGGCGTACCCTTCCGCACTCGCCATCGGCCCCTCGAATCTGCTGTTCGTCGCCGACAGCGGCAACCATCGCGTGGTGAAGGTGCAGAATAACGTGCTCACCGGGCTCTATTGGGAGGCTTTGACGCCCACGGGGCTCGCCCTTGACAGCACGGGATACTTGTACGTGGCGGACGCGACGTACTCAAACGTCGCCCGCGTCCAGCCAAACGGGCAGGCGCGCATCGCAATTGAACGCGGCAACCTCAATCCCCGGTCGCTGGCGGTTGACGCGCAGGGATCCCTTTACGTTTCAGACGTGAGACGCATTCGCGTGCTCCGCGATGATGTACTGCGGGTCTTCGCGGGCGACGGCGAATACTACTACGGCGGAGACGGAAATCACGCAACGAGGGCGTTGCTCAACCGCCCGTCGGGAGTCGCCGTCGATCCATCCGGAGGCCTGTGGATTGCCGATGAAGGCAACAATCGCGTCCGGCGCGTGAGCCCCGAGGGTTTCATATCCACGGCGTTAGGCGACGGCCGCGCCACCACGCTGAATTCGCCGGCCGCCGTCGCTGCGGATTCCACGGGCGCTCTGTGGATCGCGGAGTATCTCGGAAATCGCGTAATTCGCTTCTTGAACGGGAAGACGGAAGTGATCGGCACATTTCAATTTCCAAGCGGAATCGCGTTCGACTCCTCGGGCAAGGGCTGGGTCGCCGACAGCGGAAAAGACCGCGTCGTTTCCGTCCGGGACGGCCTCTTCGTCGCGGGACTCTCGGGACCGCGCGGGATTGCCTTTGACCGCGCCGGACGCCTCTATATCGCCGACACCTTCCATCACAAGGTCTTGAAAGTGAACTCCGACGGCCAAATCGAGACGATTGCGGGGAACGGCGTTGAAGGCGCGTCGGGAGACGGCTCGCCGGCGGCTGGCGCTCGCCTCAGTTTTCCCCGTGCAGTCGCCGTCGACGGAGCCTCGAACGTGTATGTATCGGATAGCGGCAACAACCGCATTCGAGTCATCACAGCGGACGGAGTAATCCAGACAATCGCCGGAACCGGCCAACCGGGCTTCGCGGGCGACGGCGGACCCGCCGTCTCGGCGCAACTTCAGTTTCCCGCCGGACTTGCTATCGACGCAGCCGGAAACATCCTCGTCGCCGACCTGCTCAACAACCGTATTCGAAGGCTCACTCCCGTGCAGACTGGCGCATCCGGCGAGGCTGGCACTCTCACGATCGTGAATGGCGCCAGCCTGCTTCCAGGCCCACTCGCACCGGGCGGAATCGTATCTCTGTTCGGACCCGGCCTTGGACAAGACCAGGAAGTGCTGATCGGCGGACTGCCAGCCACCGTGGCCTATGCAACGACCGGGCAGATCAATGTCCGCGTGCCGCTCGAAGTAGGGGGAGAGTTCGCGGTTGAACTGCGTGTGGGCCTGTACCGCCAAAGCGTTCGAATCGGGGTCGATCCGGGCCTGTTCACGACGGGCGGCGGAAAGGGCCAAGCGGTTGCGACGAACCAGGACGGTAGTTCGAATTCCATCGCATTTCCAGCGCCGCGCCTGTCTAGGTTGGGACTCTACGCGACCGGCTTCGACCCGGCTGGCAGGGAGGAGATCACCGTCAAAATTGGAGGCCGCGAAGCCGAAGTCATTTCCGTGGGTCCCGCGCAGGGTCTCGACGGCGTTGTGAGGGTGGATGTCATCGTGCCATCAGGTTCACTTCTCGCCGGCTCCTTGAGCGTCGTTTTGCGAGTTGGCAAGGCGGTAAGCCAGCTTGGCGTGGCAATCACCGTCCAGTAACCGTTATCCTGTAGGCATGCTTCGAGCGGCCCTCACGATTGCCGGTTCCGACCCCAGCGGCGGCGCCGGAATCCAGGCCGATCTGAAGACTTTCCATCAATTCGGCGTTTACGGTCAGGCCGTTATCACGCTGATAACCGTGCAGAACACCATGACGGTGGAACGTGTCGAGTGCCTTCGCGCGGACTTGGTTGCGCAGCAGATCGGCGCGGTCCTCGGCGACATCCGGCCTGCGGCGGCGAAGACGGGCGCGCTAGGAAACAGAGCGGTGGTCGAGGCCGTTGCGTCGGCCGCCGAGGCCTTCGATTTTCCGCTGGTGGTCGATCCGGTTATGATCTCGAAACATGGCGTCCCGCTGATGGCGGAGGGAGCGCGGCTGGCGGTGCGGCAGCATCTGATTCCGCACGCGTTTCTGCTGACGCCAAATCTCGATGAAGCGGAGGCGCTTGTGGGCTTCGAGGTTCAGTCGATTGAATCCATGCGACGGGCGGCCGTCCGGCTCTGTGAAATGGGCGCGAAAGCCGCACTCGTAAAGGGCGGACATCTTTCAGGCAGCGCCACGGACGTCTTTTTCGACGGCAGCAAGTTTCGCGAATTCCGGGCGAAGCGCGTCGAAACAAAGCATACGCACGGCACAGGATGCACGTATTCGGCGGCCATCGCCGCCGGTCTCGCGCTTGGCCAGCCGCTTGAGGAATCCGTTACGGCCGCCAAACTCTTTATCGATGCCGCGATCCGCGGCAATCCGGGTCTCGGACGCGGTTCGGGCCCGGTAAACCATTGGGCCGAGGTTGAGCGGATTGAAGGCGGGGAATCCTTCGCATGAAATTCCCAGACCTGCTTATTGCCGCCATCCAGAGTTCTGAAATCCCGTTGCGCTTTGAACCAGGCGCGGAGGAATCCGTGGCCAAACCGGTTACTGAGCTGCTCCGGCAATGGATTGGAGCGCATGATTCCGAGGGACCTGCCAGCCTGCTCCGCTCGCAGTTGCTCGCTGAACTCGACGGCGAAATTTCCATTCCGGAATGAATGTGCGCGGCAGCGCTGAAGTCTGATAGTCTTACGAACTACGGAGATTAAATTATGGAACGAAGAACCTTCCTTGGAGCGGCCGCTACAGCTGTTGCGGCGCAGACCGCCGCGGCTCAGGCGGCGACGGTGAAATACGTGCGCTTTCGAAAGGGCGCGACAACCGCGTACGGAAAACTCGACGGAGACTCGATCGCGGAGCTTCGCGGCAACCTCTTCGCGAGCCCGAAGGAAACGGGCGCGAAGCACAAGCTGAGCGAGGTGAAGCTGCTCTACCCCTGCGTTCCGCCTAAGGTCTTGGCCGTAGGCCTGAACTACAAGAGCCACCTCGGCGACCGCACGCCGCCGTCAAGCCCGGAGATTTTCTACAAGCCCATTACCTGCCTTCAGCATCCGGATGCGGACATCGTGATTCCAAAAGGCGCAAAGAACCTTCACTACGAGGGCGAACTCGTGGTCGTCATTGGGAAGGCGGCCAGCCACGTCACGCCGGAGCAGGCGCCAGGCGTCATTTTTGGCGTCACATGCGGGAACGATGTGAGCGAGCGCGACTGGCAAAATGGACCGCAGAAAGACCTGCAATGGTGGCGCGCGAAGGGCGCGGACACGTTCGGACCCCTCGGACCGGCCATCGTCACGGGCCTCAATTACGGCAACGTGCTTCTGCAAACGCGCCTCAACGGGAAGGTGGTCCAAAAGCAGGTCACGTCCGATCTGCTCTTCGACTGCCACAAGATCGTCAGCTACGTCAGCCAGTACGTGGCGCTGACGCCGGGCGACGTGATCTACACAGGAACGCCGGGGAGCACTCAAAAGATGAATCCTGGCGACGTCGTGGAAGTGGACATCGAAGGCATCGGCGTGTTGCGCAGCAAGGTCACGGCGGCGTAGCGGCGCCGGAGCTTCAACGGAAGTACAGAATGTCCGGCCTCACGCGGAAACGGGTCTCCGCGCAGGGGCCGCATTCCATCGAGTATCCGGACCATCCGCGCATTACTGCCTCGGGAACCTTTACCGGGTCCTCGTCGTTGTGATAGGCGGAAAGGGACAGTCTCGGATGGTCCTTCGCCAGCGTCGCGCGCGCTCCGGCGAGGGCGCGCTGCTCGGCGCCTTCGATGTCCATCTTGATGTAACCGACTTTTTCGATCTTCAACTCGGCCACGAGTTTGTCGATGGTCGTGAGGGGGACCTTCTTCCCTTCCACGCCGCCCTCGCGGTGAATTAGAAAGCTGTCGGCGGCCGAATTATGGGGGTCGACCTGAAGCGTGAGAACGTCGTCCTTGTCCCACACGCCTTTCTCGTATAGGATCACTCGTCCCGCGGCGATTTCCCGCACGAAGTTGCGCCGCAAGCACTCGATGTTCTCCGGGGCCGGTTCGATGGCCACAACCAGCTTCGCGCCCGCCCTGAGTGCGTTGCGCGTAAACACGCCGACATTCGCGCCGCAATCGAGCACCACATCGCCTGCCTGCACGGCCTGCTCGCCGGTTCCGTAGATCTGACGCTTCTGCTCGGCGAGATTGAAGGGCAGAACGTAGTCGCTGCCTTCGGGAATCCAGTAGCGGCCGTCGGGAGTATCCCAGAGATGGTAACCCGCGGGGTCGGTTTCAAGCTTTTTACTCGCGCGCAGAATCTCGTCCTTGTACGCGATTTGAGTCCGGAGATTTTCCTCGGCCCGCAACGCGTTCGCCATCGGGCAGACCGGACTTCGGCCGGCCAGAACGATCGCCGCCAGCCGCAACGGCGCTACAAAATAGATGACGCCCGCCGCCGCAGCGAGCGATGCGGCAACAAGAATCGTCTTTTTTGTGTTCACAGGTTAGAGCTTTCTCAGAACCATAGCCGAATTCTTGCTGCCGAACGCAATGCAGTTCGCGACCGCGTACTCTACGTCCAGCTTCCGCGATTCGCCTCGAACGTAGTCGAGATCGCATTCGGGATCGTCTTCGTCCACGTTGATGGTGGGCGGCACCACGCCATCGCGCATGGCAAGCAGCGTCGCCGCCATGCCCGCCGCCCCGCACGCTCCCTGCGGGTGTCCAATGAGGCTCTTCAGAGACGACCCGGCCACCTTGTACGCACAGCCGTCGAACGCGAGTTTCACGGCGCGCGTCTCGATTCGGTCGTTCAGCTCGGTCGACGTGCCGTGATAGCTGATGTACTGAACGGCGGCGGGATCGATTCCGGCTTCGTCCATCGCGATACCCATGGCGCGGGCCGGCTCCTCGCCGCATTCCTCGAGGCGCACCCGATGGTAGGCCTCGCATGTGGAGCCATAGCCCGCGATCTCGCCGTAAATGTGCGCGCCGCGCGCCTTGGCATGTTCCATTTCCTCGAGGACGAAAAACCACGCGCCTTCGGCGATCACGAATCCGTCGCGGTCCTTCGAAAACGGCCGCGAGGCGCGTTCCGGTTCCTTGTTCCAGCTCGTGCTCATGATGCGCATCACCATGAAGCCTTTCATGATCAGCGGTGCAATAGGCGCGTCCACGCCGCCCGCGATAATCGTGTCGAGCACCCCGGCCTGAATGTTACGCACCGCGTAACCCATGGCGTCAGTCGACGAGGTGCATCCGGTTGAAACAACGTGGCTCAGTCCGCGAAACCCGAAGCGCATCGAGACCTCGCTCGCAAGCGTGCCGATGGTCGATGTGGGAACCGTGTACACGCTGCACTGCTTTTCCTTGCCCGTGTAGTACAGATTGTATTGATGCTCGGTGAATTCGAGGCTGCCGCCGCCCGATCCGACGATGACGCCCACCTGACGGAGTTCGCCGCGGCTCATCGACTTGAATTCGATCCCTGCGTCATCGAGCGCCTCGCCCACGGCCGCGACAGCGAGAGGCACGACTCGCGAGACGTGAGGCCGGTCCTTGGGATTGACGTAAAGTTCCTCGTCGAAATCCTGCACCTGCCCGGCCACTTGAACGGCCAATCGGGAGGAGTCGAACCGTTCGATGCGACGGACACCGCTGGTACCCTTCTTAGTCGCGTCCCAGAACGCTTCCCGCCCATTTCCGTTCGGGCTGACACACCCCATCCCCGTGATAACAACTCTACGTTTCATTTGGCTCCGAAGCAAACCAGTATAGGCTGTTTTGGACTTCGGAGCCAATCAAGCGGTCCTCCGTCTCCTCCGTCACTCGCGCTCTACTCGAGGCGGCTCCAGGTTTGCGTCTTCCCGATGAAGGCGATGGATCCGCGGACTTTCAGTTCCTTCCCGCCCGAGGCCAGCTCCACCTTGCAGTTGTAGGTCTTGCCGTCGTCGGGATCGAGGATCTTGCCTTTACCCCATCCGGCTCCGTCTTTGGTGAGGTCCCACATCATCTTCAGGCCGAACAGCGGCTGGTCTTTCAGATCGCCGGTGCACTTCACGCATTTCTCTTCGGGCACTTCCTTGCCGCCGCGGCTCATCTTTTCGATTTTCGCTGAAAGCTTGCCGCCTTCCTCCGACACGCGAAACACAACGACCTTATCCTTGTCCGTGTGCTTCCACAGTCCCACGGCGGAGTCCTGTGCAAATAACGAAAGGCCGGCAAGGCTCCCCAAAGCCGCCAGCGCGAATAGTCTGATCATCCGGTTTACTACCTCCACGTTAGTAGTTTACCGCGTTTCGTTTTCCGGCTTGGCGGGGGATCACCGCCCTTCGGTACTCCGCCGCTTTCCGCACCGGCGACGGAAAAGCCACGTCCGGCACAACCGTGTCGCGGATTACCGTTCGCCGCCCGGCGCCATCCTGATGCCGTGCTCGCGGGTCCTCGGTCACGGAATCCGCCACGATTGCGAACGCTCCAGTCAGCGCAAGCGACGGTGCCGGCGAGTAACGTCGCTAATAAACACGCGTGGGCCATCTGGAGACAACGCCCGGGAAGCACGCCGCCGGGAAACATTCATCGCAGGCTTCCGCGCGATCAGACTCGCCCTGGAGAGCGGGAGGCCCGCGGAGTGGGGCCAATCGGGGCGGAACTCCTTGTCCGTGTATGCGGCGTCTTCTTGCGCGTTTGCATCTTTGCGGGACTGTTTTTTTCCAGCAGGTTAACGGTGAGTTCCTCATAAGATCGCCGGCCAAGGATAACAATCTTTCGGGAAGCCCGCGGCGAGCGTCTCATTGACTACCGTCACGCTCGCAGGTTCGAGTCCAGATCCGGGAGCCTAAACTAACGTCCGCACACGGAACTGTGGTGGCGGTGGGACAGGCCATCGTTGTTTTTGGCCTGTCCCTTCCACGGAAGACGGCAGGGTCGAAAAACCCAAGGTGGCGTAACCGGCCGCGCTTCGCACGGCAGGCGGGCGGAAGCGCCTGCCCTACCGGCTGCCAATTGCACCCAACTGCACCAGTTGTTTCATGCCGGGATCTAAGCATTTGTGCGCTGGTCGCTGGGTCGCTGAGGTACAGCGATCGAACCGGATGGGTTCCGCGCCTCCCAATTGAGCCCGGAATATCTATGCGACCAGGTGAAACACGATCAGATGCCACAAGCGTTTTTTCGAACCGCTCGCGGAAATGCGATTCGAAAGCGTGGCTCTCCGCGGCGGGTTACCGACGCGAACTCAACGACCCTATGGCGTACAACGCGTTTCGGGTCCGAATGTACATCTTGTCTTCGCTGAGTGCCGGAGTTGCGTAGATATCCGAGTCAAAATCATTGATCGCCAGAATTTCCCAATCGCCCGCGGCGCGCAGCACGACGACCTTTCCATGCTCGCTTGGTATATAGACCTTTCCGTCGACGCCAATGGGTGAGGCGTAGTAGTCTTCGAGCGCCCCCGTCAGCCGCGCCTGCTTGAGTACCTTGCCAGTCTGAGCGTTCAGAGTGGTCGCGATTCCGCCGCCTCGGACGAGGAAAACCACGCCCTTGTAGACGAGGGGTGAAGGTACGTCGGGCAGAGACTTTTCGAATCGCCAGAGTACGTGCGTGTCTGTCACGTCGCCGCTGCCTCCGAGCTTCACAGCCAATACACCGTTGCGCGAGGCACGGCGAATGCGGAAGAATGTCCACTCCCTCTCGTTCAGAAACCCATCCCGATCCAAGTCAATCGCACGCCAGGTTCCCGTGGGCTGCAATGCCTGCGGAAGTTCCATCTGAGAAAGCTTCCCGTCGCGATTGGCATCGGCTGAGGCGATCACCTCGGCGAAGGTGGGCAATTCGACCTGCTGCCCCGCGTCGTTCCCGGTAGTCCAACCGTTGAAGTAGACAACATCGCCCGCAATTGCCGGCACCGATTTTGGCTGGCAGGTGAGACCCCGCACGAACCATAGCGATTCGCCGTTCACGATGGAATACGCGGTGAGCTGGTAGGAGCCGGGCGCGATGATTTGCGCGGGGCCGCGGGCCGGACGGTGAATGATCGGGGTGGAGTACCCATTGATAACGTTGCGTGGCGTTTTCCAGGCGATCTTACCGCTATCCGCATCCACCGCGATCACGTATGCGCCGGTGTCCTGATCGCAGACGAGGATCACTCTTCCATCGGCATAAACAGGCGATGCAACCACGCCGTGTTGACTGTTAAAGGGTCCAAGCGGCAACTGCCATCGCAGTTGGCCTTCGAAATCATAAGCGGCAAGACCGAAATCAGCGAAAAAGACAAAGACGCTCTTTCCATCGGTGACCGGCGTGGGCGCGGCGCGGTGATTGAGGGCGTGCTGAGCTTCGCGCGTGGCAGCACGGACTGATCGCCGCCACTGAATCTTCCCGGTCATGCGGCTCAGGCACATCGTAATCAAATCATCGCCCTCGGAAGCCGTGAGAAAGATCCGATCTCCGGCCAGGACGGGGGACGATTTCCCTTCCGGTATCTCTGTTTTCCACAGAACGTTCTTTTGAGGCCCAAACTCAGTTGGCAGTTGCGCGCAAGTGGGGCACAGTCCGGAGCCGTTCGGACCACGAAACTGAGGCCAGTCGGCCCCGAATAGACTGAGTGTTAGCAGCGGATAGAGAAGCGTGCGCATGTAGTACCCATATTATGTTAGGTGGTTGGCGAGTTGCGAGCAATTTGTCGCGGGCGCGTTGAATAACGAGGCTGGAGAAGGTATCCGGAGCGACCGCCTCCCTTGAGTTGATAAGGGGCGTCGGGGCGGTGCAAGTCGCTTTCAGCCGAGCGCCCGGTTGAGGTATAATCGGCTTCTGAAACGGCCGCCCGCGCGGCCCGCAAACACTTAGCTCAAAGGAGACAAGGATGTTGGGAGTTAATCCGTACATCGCATTCAGAGGAAGTTGCCGGGAAGCGATCGAATTCTACAAGAGCGTGCTCGACGCCGAAGTGCTGTTCACTTAGACCATGGGTGAGTCCCCCATGTCCGATATGGGTCCGGCGGAAAACATCATGCACTGCACGATCAAAGTAGGAGACTCGACGATCATGATGTGCGACGACTCGAGGCCTGATGCCGCGGCAGGCGGCGGCAACATCAGCTTGGCAATCGGACTGAACGATCCGGCGCTGGCCAAACAAATCTTCGAGAACCTCGCCAGAGACGGCTCGGTCGTCATGCCGCTCGAAAAAACCTTCTGGGCGGAAGCATTCGGGATGGTGACCGACAAGTTTGGCATCAAGTGGATGGTCAACTGTGACGCACCAAAGTGAACCGGCGCGCTAGGAGCGGAGTTCTTGACACACCGTCGCGGCCCGGCGCACGCTCCGGTTGATGACGGGGTAACAGGGTAAAGGTGTGCTAGCACGGATTTGGAGCTGAAGGCAGGGACTATCACGTCGCAACCGCCAAGGTCAGTGGGCCCCGACTGCGAGGAACTGTACGCTACACCCACTGTGGGCCAAGCCGACGTGCCGAATAGCTTCCGAACATTCTTATCGCTCCACAGCCTGCGCGTGCTCCCGTCGCGCGCCCAACGCTTTCGATCCAGTTCATTGCCCCCGGACGGTTCAGGTTCCTGGTCGCGGACGACGTGAATGCGTGCACGGCTTTCTCAGCGCGAACCTGCGCTTCCACCACGATGTGGACGTGATGCTTCATCCGCATATCCGCATGGCCAAACAGCGCACCAACCCATCGCAAGCGCCCGATGGCTGTCCGATCCGTATTCAGCTTAATTTACGGAGCCATGCCCGCGGCTTTGGTCCGGCCGCCACCGCTTAGATAGTGCGGGACTTCGCGCAGGTGTGGCCTTTGCACGGCGCAGGAACACGTTTGTAGACGGCATGTCAGGATTGTCGATTCGTACGCCGAAACGCGTGTGATTCGACGCCGGGCGATCCATTTGCCGAAGCCGCGATGGGAAGCCCGGCCCGAGCGCCCGGCCAGAGCTCCCCGGCTGCCACCGCAAGCCGATAATGACCGCCAGCCGACGCTCCTCCATCTAACTGCTCGATCAGCTTGTGCGCAACGCCAGCGCTTCAGCCACCAAAAACAGCGACCCCGTAATAAACGAAATGTCATCCGGCCCAGCCTCTGCAACCAGTTTCAGCGCCGCTGGCAGGTCCGCCGCGATTCGTACGCGCTTATGATCCGTCGAACCCCGCAACGCTTCCGGGCGCAGTGCGCGCGCCTGTTTCGGAGCCGTCAAGATCACCTCGTACGCGCGCGGGAACAGCGCCTCCGCGATCTCCTCGACAGCTTTGTCGCGCATCGTGCCGAAGATAAGACGGACGCGGCGGTTGGCACAAAAGCGGTCGATGTAAGCCGCCAGCGCGCGCGCGCCCGCAGGGTTGTGCGCTCCGTCGACCACGATCTCCGGCGCTTCGGAAATTCGCTCCAGGCGGCCCGGCCAGCGAGCGGCGCGGACGCCCGCTTCTATCGCCGTATCCGGAACCCCGAGGCGCTTCAACGCCGTAATCGCCGTCACCGCGTTCTCTACCTGATGCTCTCCGGCGAGGGAACACTCTACGTGAACGCCATCTACCGTGAAGCGCGATCCGCGGGCATGCAACTCCACGTCCTCTGCCTCCGCCCTCCCGGCCACTTCCACGCCAAGTTCCGCCGCGCGCGCCGTCAGCACTTCGAGAGCCTCCGGGCGCTGGCGCGAGAATACCGCAGGCACGCCCCGTTTCAGGATGCCCGCTTTCTCACCCGCGATCGAAGCGAGACTCGTCCCCAGGTAGCTTTCGTGATCGAATTCCACCGGCGTGATCACCGTAAGCGCGGGTTCCACGATATTGGTCGCGTCGAGCCGCCCGCCCAACCCTACTTCGAGCACCGCGATGTCCACGCGCGCATCCGCGAAGAGCAGGAACGCCATTGCCGTGACGGTTTCGAAGTAGGTCGTGTGGCAGTCGATCGCGCCACTTTCCAGCAGCTGCTCCGTTTTTTCGTGCACGCGCCGGAAGGCCTCCGAGAAGGCCCCTTCCGAAACTTCCGCGCCGCCAATGCGAATGCGTTCGGTCGGCGAGAGCAGGTGCGGCGACGTATACAGTCCGGTCAGCCGGCCATTCGCCCGAAGCGCGGATTCGACCATCGCGCACGTGGAACCTTTGCCGTTGGTCCCAGCCACATGGACGAACCTCGTCCGCATATGCGGATTGCCCAGCGCGTCGAGCACCACGCGAATCCGTTCGAGTCCGAATTTGACGGCCTTATGCTCGTTGCCGAGAGAATAGAGGAACCGGACCGAATCCGGATAGTTCATACCGGGCCGTGGAAGAAGCGTAGCGCGCGGGCGATGTAGTCTTTCAGTTCGCCCCGAGGGACGACGGCGTCGAGCATGCCGTGGCGCAGCAGGAACTCCGCGCGCTGAAAGCCTTCGGGCAATTTCTGGCGGATGGTTTGTTCGATCACGCGCGGTCCCGCGAAGCCGATCAACGCTCCGGGCTCCGCGATGTTCAAATCGCCCAGCATGGCGAAGCTCGCGGTGACGCCCCCCGTAGTCGGGTCCGTCAGCACACTGATGTAGGGGATTCTGGCCTCGTCGAGACGCATTAGCGCCGATGAGATCTTGGCCATCTGCATCAGGCTCACCGCGCCTTCCTGCATGCGCGCGCCGCCGGAGGCCGAGACGATGACGATCGGAATGCGTTCGACGAGCGACCGTTCGATGGCCTTCGTGATCTTCTCTCCCACCACCGCGCCCATGCTGCCGCCGATGAATTTCATCTCCATGGCGCAAATGTTCACGCGGCGTCCGCTCAGGTTTCCGGTGGCCGAAATGATGGCGTCGGAGAGGGAGGTAGCGCCCTGCATCGAAGCCAAACGCTCCCGATAGGGTTTGTTGTCGGAGAAATTGAGGGGGTCGGTCGAGGTGAGCAGCGCGTCGTGCTGTTCGTAATCCCCATCGAACAGAAGCCGGAGCCGGGTCCGTGCGTCGATGCGCGAGTGGGTTCCGCACTGCGGGCAAACATTGAAGTTATCTTCAAGGTCCTTCCGCCAGATGATCTGCCGGCAGCCTTCGCACTTGAGCCAAAGGCCCTCGGTGCGAATGTGCCGTTCACCGTCCACGGGCTTGGATGTGGTCCCGTTGCTCTGCCGCTCTCTCTTAAACCAACTCATGTGATGTGGCGCCCATGGGTAACAGTCCCTAAGTTAGCGCGGGTACGGATGGCCGCGCAACGTCGTGAAGGCGCGGTAGATCTGTTCCGCGAGCATGGCGCGCGCCAGTTCATGCGGCCACGTCATGGCGGAGAGCGAAAGCAAGAGGTCGGCGCGCGCGCTCCAGCCGGAGGGAAGACCGTCGGATCCGCCTATGGCGAATACGAGGTCGCGGCCTTCCATTTCGGATTTGGCGACGAGCGCCGTGAACCGCGCGGAGTCGAGCCGCTGCCCGGAGGGGTCCAGCAGGATCTTCACGGCAGAGGGGTGCCGCGACCAGAGATCGGCGCGGCCGGGGCGGATCTCGCGCATTTCACAGTTCGCGAAACGGCCGGAGCGCTTCAGGTATTCTTCGGCGATAGCGTTGGCATGCGGGTCGCGCGCCTTTCCGATGTAGTAAAGATAGATCTTCACTCGGGCGGAATGGCAAGCGGCTTAGCGTTCTTCCAGAGGCGCTCCAGGTCGTAATTAAGGCGCGCTTTCTCCGAGAAAATGTGGACCAGAAAGTCGCCGTAGTCGGCCAGAATCCATTCCGCTTGGTCGTAACCTTCCACGCTCATGGGCAGTTCGCCGCGGGCCTTGAGCTTCAGCCCCACGTCGTCCGCAATGGCCTGAATCTGCCGCTGGTTCGAGCCCGTGCAGATGACGAAGTAGTCTGTAAATGAGGCGATGCCGGTGAGGTCGAGGACCTTGATTTCGGTGGC
>SHUI01000031.1 GCA_009697455.1 Bryobacterales bacterium | reverse complement strand
AACGCCGGTCTGATCCCCGGAGCTGGAGCCAACGGCCGGCCTCTGTTTGGCAGGTTGGGAGTCAACGTCTCGCGCAATTACTTCATCCCCATGGCGACCCAGCGTTACGACGCGCTGCAGACGAATTTGACGCGGCGGTTCGCGCGCGGTTTGTTCCTCACATCGTCTTACACGTGGTCGAAATCGCTCGGAATCAACGCGGGCAACAGCGACAGCGGTCTCCGGTTCTACGTTCCTTCTCAGTTCTCGAAGAATAAGGCCGTTTCCGACTTCGACCGGACACACTCCTTCACCATGGCTGCAAACTACGAGTTGCCGATGGGAAAAGGCAAGGGAATGATGACCAGCGGTGCCGCGGCCGCCGTTCTTGGGGGCTGGCAGCTCAACCCGCTTGTGACGCTGTACTCGGGTACGCCGTTTATCGTTGCGACCGACGGAAGTTCGCTCAACGCTCCGGGGAACCAGCAAGTGGCCGACCAAATTTCGGCCAATGTAGGGAAACCCGGTGGTGTTGGCTTGGGCGCTCCCTTCTATGATCCGTCCGCGTTTGCGGCGGTTCGCGACGTGCGTTTCGGTAATATGGGCCTCAACGCCCTGCGCGGCCCGCGTCTGTTCAACATGAACCTGGGATTGTTCCGCAAGTTCCAGATTGCGGAAAAGGTGGACTTGCAGTTCCGGTCGGAGGCTCTGAACTTCACGAACACGCCGGCTCTCTCGAATCCAAACGCGACGGTGACTTCGCCTGCGAATTTTATGGCGATCACGAGTACAATCAGCACGTCGACCTCGGCGCAACGCACGCTCCGCTTCGGTCTCCGGGTCGCGTTCTAAGCAGTCAAACAGCCTGTCCTCGCGCGCGTGGGTATCTCCCACGCGCGCGTTTTTTTTGCGCCTGATTGATATCGCGGTATCCTCGGAACGTGCCCCTTTCCAGACGCCGTTTCCTTCACAGCAGTCTGGCGGCAGCGGCTGCCGGTCCGGTGCCGGTTCGCCGCGACGTTTTTCTACGATCTCCGGGTAAAGGCACGGCAGTCATGGCGTATGCCTACTACACCCGTCCCAAGGGCGGGGAAATGATGTCCATCGAGCAGCGCTGGTCGCGGTCGGACACCATCGATGCCGCTTTCTACCGCTTTTCCACAGACAACGGACGGACATGGAGTGAACCGGTCGAGCACCGGACCGGAGAAAAGCGCCCGGAGGGCATGGTCCGGAGGCACCCGCGCGGTGGCTGGGTCGATCCGCGAACCGGGCGATTCCTCGAACTCTGGCTCGAAGGCACGCTTCCTACTGACGATCCTCTCGAAGGATTGCGCCAGTGGAGAATCTACTACACGGTGTCCGCAAACGGCTACGATCCCGGGGCCGCCGTCCATCAAGTGATTCACCGCGGCGCGGAATTCGACGCAAGCCATTGGCTTCCCGGGGTTTTCGCGGGGAAGAATTGCGCCATGCTCGGGGATAATACGAGCCGGCCGGTGGCGATGAGCGATGGCCGCATCCTGTTGCCGGTCGAGATTTCGCCGGTCGCGAAAGACGGCTCCCTTTACAACCCGGGCGGCGGCTATACATACCACCATACGGCGGTCCTGCACGGACGTTGGAAAAACGGGTTGCTCGAATGGGAAATGAGCACGCTCGTAGAAGGCGATCCGGCGAGGAGCACGCGGGGAATGTCCGAACCGGGACTCGCGGAGATCGGCGGCGGTCGTCTGATGATGACGCTGCGCGGGTCGAACGACCGCAAGCCGGATCTACCAAGTTACCGATGGGTGAGTTACTCAAGCGATGGCGGTTGGAAGTGGAGCCCACCAGTGCCGTGGACCTACACCAATGGCGATCCGTTTTTCTCGCCGAGTTCCTGTTCGCAACTCCTGCGGCACTCAAGCGGTAGAACCTTCTGGCTTGGCAACATCACGCCCGCGAACGCAAAAGGAAACCGTCCGCGATACCCGTTCTTTCTCGGCGAAGTGGACTCGAAGAGCGGCCTGTTGATTCGCGGGAGCCTTCGAGAAGTGGACGGGCTTCATCCCGGCGAGAACGATCAGTTGACGCTCTCCAACTTCTACGCCCGTGAGGACCGCGAGACGCGCGAGGTCTGCCTCCACATGACCAGGCTTTTCGCGCTTCCGGGAGGATGGGAAGGCGACGCGATGTTGTACCGGATACCGGTCTAGGGATGGGATTGAGACCACGCCTATTGCTCTTACCGCTCCTGTTTTCTGGATGTGGGCGGTATACCGGCTTCACACTGCCCGCCCTTGACGGAGGCGGAGCCGCCTATTCGCGCCTCGAACTCCGGCCAGCACCGGTGCTTTCCCGTGGCGCGCCGGGTGAGTTTGATAGCATCGATGCACTGAATCCGGCCGTCGTGAAGCGTGGAGACGCCTACTTCAACTTCTATTCCGGCTATGACGGAAAGACGTGGCACACCGGCCTCGCCACATCCGCGGACGGAATCGCTTGGCGGAAATACGGCAAGGTGCTCTCGCCCAGCCCGGCAACGTGGGAAGGCTCGTACATCGCGGCGAATGGCGCGGCGCTTTTCTCCGGTGGCGCATTCCTCTACTGGTATCACGCGGGTCCGCGTGAGTTGCCGTCGATCGGCTTCGCGCGCTCCACCGACGGCCAGTCCTGGACGAAGCATCCCACGCCCGTACTCACGCCCGGCCCGCGCGGAAGCTGGGATGAGCGCGGTGTCGCCGACCCGTACGCAATCGAGATCGATGGCGTTTTCTATCTTTACTTTCTCGGGCAGGACCGCGCGCGGCGTCAGCGGCTCGGCGTGGCCCGGTCGCGGGACGGCGTGAAGTGGGAGAAGCTGCGCACGAACCCGATTCTCGAACTGGGAGACCGCGGCGGTTTCGACGAGCGTGGACTTGGCGAGCCGGCCGTATGGCAGGCAAACGGATCGTACTGGATGCTCTACACGGGCCGGGATGCCAAGGAGCACCGTCGCTTGGGCCTTGCGAGATCGGCCGATGGAGTCGCTTGGCGTAAGACCGGGACGCCGTTCGCGGGCACGGAAGAGTGGAATGGCAAGGTGATCTGCGATCCCTCGGTCGAACCGGGGCCGGAGGGTGTCCGCGTATGGTTCGGCGGTGGCGACGTGGCCTCCCCCGACGAGAACCTGCACGGACAAATTGGCTTTGGAGTTCTTCGCTAGACTGAGTGAGTGCGAGTCGGAATCACCTGTTATCCCACCTATGGCGGCAGCGGCATCGTGGCTACGGAGCTTGGCCTTGAACTTGCCCTGCGTGGGCACGAAGTTCACTTCATCACTTACGCCAATCCCATAAGGCTCGACCCCGGAACTCCGCGAATCCATTATCACGAAGTGGAGGTTTCGACGTATCCGCTGTTCCAGTACCCGCCCTACTGCCTGGCGCTTGCCTCGCGCATGGCGGAAGTCGCGGTGACACACAAGCTCGATCTGCTGCACGTTCACTACGCGATTCCCCATTCGATCTCGGCGTTGCTCGCGCGGCAGATGTTATTGGCTCGCCGGCGATTGCCCTTCGTCACCACTCTTCACGGAACCGATATCACGCTGGTTGGCGCGGACCGCTCCTACTTTGCCATTACAAAATTCTCGATCGAACAATCGGACGGAGTCACCGCGATCAGCGAGAATCTACGGAAACAAACGGTTGACGTATTCGGCGTGGAAAACGAGATCCGCGTGATCAACAATTTCGTCAACTGCGACCTTTACAAGCCCGACGAAGAGAAGACCGGCGCGGCGCAGTATTCTCCGGACGGCGAGAAAGTGCTGATCCACCTTTCCAACTTCCGTCCCGTAAAGCGCGTGCTCGATTGCGTCAGAATCCTGGCGGAAGTCAGGAAACAGACGCCGGCGCACCTGCTGATGGTGGGCGACGGCCCGGAGCGCGGACCCGCCGAAAGTCTGGCCCGCGAGCTGAACGTGGACCGGCATGTTTATTTCCTGGGGAAGCAGAACCACGTAGAGCGGCTGATTCCTCTTGCGCACGTGTTGCTGATGCCGAGCGACATGGAATCGTTCGGACTCGCCGCGCTCGAAGCCATGGCTTGCGGCGCGCCGCCGGTCGCAACGGATGTGGGCGGCGTTCCGGAGTTGATCACGCACGGCGTGGACGGGTTCCTCGCGGCGCCGGGCGACATCGCGGCGCAGGCCGGGAGAGTGGTGGATCTGTTGACGGATGATGGGCTGCACCGCCGGATGTCCCTTGCCGCGCGTGCAACGGCGGAGATGCGCTTTTCCACGGACCGGATAATTCCTCAGTACGAGCGCTGCTACGAGCAGTTGATTTCGGCGTCCAGTCATGCACCGTCATAAACCAGGCCGCGCGGTGTTTCGGGCCGGTTGTCCACTTTTCCCGGACCCTAATCCGGGCCGCTACCCGATTTCTCAATTAGCGGGCCGTTGAGAAACTCGATGAACGGCGACATCGCCTTCAGCCGCTTTACAACCTCCGTGAACAGCGCCGGAGTGGTCGCGATTCCAGCGTCGAGCTCCACGTAGAGCAGGTACTGCTTGAGTTTCAGAAGCTCCGCGAACGGGTGGTCCGCGGCGAATCCTTTCGGCACTCGCGCCAGCCTGCTGCCCTGCAGCTCACCAAGCAGCGAACGGACTTCCTTGCGCTTGACGATCTTCTCCAGTTCTCCGCCGTGCTCCGAAAGATGGGTGCGAACGGCGAGCAGTTCCGGCGGTTGCGGCATGTAAATGCCTCCGCCCACCGCGACCGATTCCGGCGAAACGTGGAAATAGTAGCCCCCGCCGCCGTGCTTGCAGGCCGCGTCGCGCCTCGGAAAGTTAGCTGCGATGTGGGTTTTGTACGGAGTCTTGTCGTTGCTGAAGCGCGTGTCGCGGTAGATCCGATAGATCGCTTTCGAAGGGTCCGTTACGTGCTCCGGAGCGAAACGCATCATCTCTTGGTTGATGGCGTCCACCAGTTCGAGCATCGGCCCCTTCACCTTTTCTTCAAAGACACTCTTCCGCTGCTGGAACCACTCGCGGTTGTTGTTCTTCTTCAATGCCTTGAGAAATGCAAAACCTTCCGGGGGAAATCCGGAAAATCCGGTCTTCATCGAAACGCCTCCCGTATAATTGTATGAATGTACAGCACCGAAGAGACGCTCGCGCGCCTTGCCGGTATTCCCAATATACAAGTTACGCCGGAAGCGCCTTTGTCGCGGTATACGCGGTTTGGCATTGGCGGACCCTGTCACGCGCTGGTGGATTCCGGGAGCGCGGAATCGTTCGCGGCCGCGTTGATCGCCCTGCGCGCGGCCGGAGCGCCATTCGTTGTGGTTGGCGGCGGCACGAATCTAATAGTTGCCGACGAGGGCTTCCCCGGCATGGTCCTGCGATACACGGCTAACCGATTGCTCGCGGCGGGCGATCGCGTTTCGGCCGGCTCGGGCGCCGTGCTTGACGACCTTGTGGATTTCGCGAACGAGCGGGGTTTGCGCGGAGTCGAGACTTTAGCGGGCATTCCAGGATGGACGGGCGGCGCAATCTACGGCAATGCCGGCGCATACGGCCACTCGATTGCTGAACGCGTCAGGACCGTCCGATTCTTCGATGGCGAGCATGTCCGCCTGTTCCACAACGAGCAGTGCGAGTTTCAATATCGCGAAAGTATTTTCAAACGCCGTAAGGACTGGATTGTTCTTTCCGCGGAATTTCAATTCGATCCGTCGGATCCCGCGGAACTGTGTGAGACTTCGGCGGGAATACGCGAAGTCCGGAACAGGAAATTTCCTCCGTCCATGAAATGCGCCGGAAGTATTTTCAAGAATTTTCTGCACTCGAATCTGCCGCCAGGCGCGGCCAGTCTCGTTCCGCCGGACGTGATTCGAGATGGCAAAGTTCCGGCGGCCTATTTTCTCGAACAGGTGGGCGCGAAGGGACTGCGGCGCGGCGGGATTCACGTGGCGGACTACCATGCGAATCTGATCTACAACACCGGCGACGGAAATTCGGCGGATCTCCGCGCGATTATTCTGGAATTGAAAGCTCGCGTGGGCGATCGCTTTGGCATTCATGCTGAAGAAGAAGTACAATACATCGGATTCGACTACGGCATTTAGTCAGCGTAGCAGGGAGATTCGATATGGCTGCGGTGAAACCTCAATTCGTTCCGTCCGATCCTGTGCCGTTTGAAACGGTACTCGCCGACGAACTGAACGAGATCGAACGATCGCGAGAGAGACGGCGCGAAAGATACATACCGGAACCACCCGCTACCGATGCCGCCGCTCTGCGTCAGGCGCGTGACCGCCAGCTCGTGGGTCTCGCTTTTTCGGGCGGCGGCATTCGAAGCGTAACATTCTCCCTGGGCGTCTTGCAGGCACTCGCCAAGCTGAAGATTCTACCTTGGGTCGATTACCTTTCCACGGTGTCAGGCGGCGGCTATATCGGCAGCTTCCTGTCGGCCTGGATTCTCCGCTCGGGGAAGCTTGAAGATGTCCGAAAGCGGCTCGCGACCGACGATCCGCCGAACTCCGGTGGATGGAATCCAGTCGATTTCCTTCGCCAGTACAGCAACTACTTGACGCCCCGCGTAGGATTTTTCAGCGCGGATACGTGGACATTGATCGCCATCTATTTCCGCAATCTCTTCCTCAATCTGATTCTTCTGCTTTCCAGCCTGAGCATTGCGCTCCTGCTGCCCCGCTTCCTGCTGAAAGCCGTGCAGATGGAGAAGTATTTTTCGAATATCTGGGGCGCGGCCTCGGTCTTGAGCGCATTCAGCAGCGTGGGCTTGAGCCTGGCGGCAGTGGCGGTCGTTACGATCACCGCAAATTTCCGGTCATTCCAAGATACAAACTCTTCGGCCGCCAAGCGATGGTACACCGGCGCCGGCGCGGTGCAAAGCCTTGTCGTGGTTCCATTCTGTCTCACCGCGTTGATAGAGACGGCGTCTCTGCGGCCAATCGATGAACTGGGCCGATCTAACATGGGCGGGTTGTTTCTGATCTGGACGTTGAGCGCATCGGCGTTCTTTGGCGTTCTCAAACTGTTCGGAAAATTCGAAATGAGCGGGCGTCCAAGGCGAATCCGGGTTCTGCTCGCGATCCTGGTTCCGGCTCTTTTCTACGGTGGCGGGCGGGTCCTTCTCCTACGCTTCGCCGATTGGCTCGAGTTCAATCCATTTCACCTCGCGACATTGTTGCCGCCGGCCACGATCCTCTGGTTTTCCCTCACGGCTGTTCTCCACATCGGACTGATGGGAACGTTCTTTCCGGAGGACCGGCGGGAGTGGTGGAGCCGCATCGTCGCATGGCTGCTGCTCTACTCCTTTTCCTGGCTTGTGATGTTCGGAATCGCCTTGTACGGCCCTCTTATCGTCGGATGGGCGGTGCGCGAAGCACAGGGATGGCTGGCCGCCGGTTCGGCGGCGTGGCTCGCTACGACGTTGAGTGGGGTCGCGACAGCTAGAGGCAAGGACACGGGAAAGGCCATCTCGAAGAGTTTGTTGGAGTGGCTGACCGCTGCCGCGCCCTACGTGTTTGTCGCCGGAATCCTGGTGGCCGTTGCGCACGGGCTTCAGGTGCTTCTTCAGGAGGTGCCCGTGAAGGAAGGTATCCGGTCTTTCGAAGCAATGAATGAAGCGTACTGGCGGTCGATGTATCTGGTTGACAATGTTTGGCTGTGCGTGTGGTTCGCGACTCTGGTGGCGATCGCGATTCTGTTCTCCTGGACCGTCGACGTAAACGAGTTTTCCCTGCACCACTTCTATCGAAACCGGCTTGTGCGGTGCTACTTGGGAGCATCCATCAAGGACCGTAAACCACAGCCGGTGACTGGCTTCGCGGCCGACGACTTCCCGTTGGCGGACCTTTCCCCGAGCGGCCCCCGCGCTTACAGCGGACCCCTTCCGCTCATAAACGCCTGTCTGAACCTGGAATCGGGTTCGCAGCTGATGTGGCAGGAGCGCATGGCTGCGTCCTATGTGTTCACACCAAGGCACTCCGGATTCGAAATCGGGCCGGCCTATTACAGGCCCACGGGCGAGGCAGGCAGGGAGGGAGTCAGCGTCGGCACGGCGGTGGCGATTTCGGGAGCCGCGGCAAGTCCGAACATGGGATACCATTCGTCGAAGGCAATGGCGTTCCTGCTGACCGTTTTCAATGTGCGGCTTGGCTGGTGGATGGGAAACGCGGCGAATGGACGCACCTGGTTCAAGACCAGTCCACCGTTCGCCCTCCGCTACCTCACCGGCGAATTGCTCGGCATGGCGGACCAGACCAGTCCGTACGTATATCTTTCGGACGGCGGTCACTTCGAGAACCTCCCACTCTACGAGCTTGTGCGGCGGCGATGCCGGTACATTATCGCCTGCGACGCCGAAGAAGACCCGGCCTTGGCGTTCGAAGGGCTGGGTAACGCGATCCGAAAGTGCCGCACCGATTTCGGCGTCGATATCGAAATGAATCTCGATGCTCTGCGCCTGCTCGATGGCGGCCGCCAGACCAGATGGCACTGCGCGGTCGGGAAAATTCACTACGAGTGGGTGGATCCGGAAGCGGTACCGGGCACAATTATCTACCTGAAGCCCACGCTAACCGGAGACGAATCGACCGACATCCGGAACTACGCCTCCGTGCACCCCGACTTCCCCCAGCAATCGACGGCCGACCAGTGGTTCGACGAATCGCAGTTCGAAAGCTACCGCAAGCTGGGCAGCCACGCAGCGGAGAAGGTGTTTGAGAGGGCTTCGGACCGGAAAATCGAGGATGGCCCCGAAGCTTTTTTTGTGGCGTTACGCGAGGTGTGGTATCCGCCATCGACCGCTGACGAGGAACTGCGCGCCAAGCACGGCGCGGCTTTGAGCGAAATTTTCGATTCACTGCGATCGAATCCGGATCTGAAGTTCATGGATAAGCAGATTTATCCCGAGTGGAAGCATCTTACGGCAGGGGCGCCCGATCCGACGCCCTCTCCGGCATGGCTCCCGCACGAGCACTCCCAACTCCGCGCGGGGTTCTATTTTTGCAATTCGCTAATTCAACTGATGGAAGGCGTTTATCAGGACCTGCATCTGGAGCGCGAGTTCGATCATCCCGAGAACCGCGGCTGGATGAACCTTTTCAGCCATTGGTGCTGGTCAGGCGTGTTTCGCGCCACGTGGGCTGTAAGCGCGAGCACATACGGAATGCGCTTCCAGTCGTTTGTACGGCGCCATCTCAACTTGGAACTCGGCGAGATCCGCTGCCGCCAAATTCCTCTCGCTTCGAGAGAACTGAACTTCGAGGAGCGCCGCATCATCGGTGATCTCGGCGCCGCCGACGTTGTGCCGGATGTCTATCTGCTCACTTTGAACGTCAGCGACCCGACCGCGTCCGCGGGAGAAATCTCCTCCGTGATGAGTTTTCCGTTCGGATTCGCGCTCGTGAACGGAAAGCATCTGTCTTATTTTCGCGTTCAGGACCACCTGCGGAAGATGGGGCTGGCGCGGAAATCGATGCGGGCGCTTGTGGAGAGCGGGGTAGTGGACTCCGTTGACCGAAAATTGGTTCCGGCGGTCGAGTTCAGGAACTTTGAGCGGCTCTTCAAATCGGTGTTGGAATCGATTGGGCAGAAGCGTGCGGAGGGGGGTAGTTTTCGATCATGAATCGGAGAATGGCGTCGTATAAGGGGGACGCCATACGCAGGTGAACTCTTTCGACGAGCCGGTGTTCCGTGTGCAGCAGGCAATCGGGTTTTACACCGTTTCATTAATGCGACCTCATATCGCTACCGCTGATCTGCTGATCGGAGTGACGGCGCGTCACTACGGGTGCGCTATCGGAACACGAAATGTGCGGCACATCCAGATGATCGCTGGGCTGCTCGTCCTCAATCGCTGGACGGGTACCGGTGCTCTTCCACCTGTCACGCGGCCAGCCGCGCACGCCTGTCAGGGTCTTGGCTTCGGCGCCGATCCAGAGCAAGGACGCCTGGTCTCATCGGAGTGTGACTATAATACGCGGGAGGCACCGCCAACATGTTGATCATCGATTGCCACGCACATATCTACTCCAATGACGCGGTCCGCTACCCGGTGCGGGAGGGCCCGCTTCGGCCGCCTCCCGGCAAAGGCCCCATCGAACACCTGCGCCAGGAAAGCCGTGCCGCAGGCGTTTCCGCCGTGCGCGCGATCCAGACAGTAACTTACTACGGCTACGATAACAGCTACCTGTGCGATGCAACGAAGGCGAATCCCGATTGGGTTTGCGGCGTCGCGACGCTCGACCCTGACAACCCGGAAAGCCCCGCGCTTCTGAAACGGTACGTGCGCGACTACGGAGTCAGATCCCTGAGAGGCATCCCGAGCGCGAAGCAAAAGACGTTTGACGACGCCGGCGTCCGCGCGTTGTGGAAAATGGCGGCGGATGAAGGCATCACGGTTGACATCTTCCTGATGCAAGCGGCCATGGCCCCGAGCGCCGCGAAACTTATAGGAGACTTTCCCAGGCTGACGATTGGATTTTGCCACTGCATGGATCTCAAGCCAGGGCTGGACCTGGACGCGAATCTGCTGATCGTGCTCCGGCTCTCGCGATTTCGTAACCTCTATCCGAAGGTCGATTTTATCGGGACCGGAACCAACCTTCCCTACCCGTGCGAGGACCTTCATCACACGTGCCGGGAGATCATCGCGGCTTATGGAGCGGAGCGATGTCTGTGGGGCAGTTGCTATCCTTGTGAGCTGTGGACCCCCAAGATCAGCTATTCCGAGCACATCCGGATTTTCTCCGAGGCGCTGCCGCTTAAGGATTCCGAGAGGCGGCTCATCCTGGGCGAAAATGCCCGCCGAATCTGGTTCCCGCGCCTGAAGGCGTGAAAGAGAAGAAAATCCGGGAGAGGCTGACATGGACGGCGCGGTCCTGATCCTCGGCGGTTACGGCAATGCAGGCCGGGCAATAGCCGATCTTCTGGCTCGCGAAACCGGGGTCACGATGATTCTGGCGGGACGTCAATTGCAGCAAGCGCAGGCGCTCGCCGGCGCTTTGAGCGCCAGGTATGGCGGCCGGCGCGTTCTCGCTCGCCATGCCGATGCGGCGGACGTCGTTTCGTTGCGGAAGGCGTTCGAAGGCGTTGCGCTCACATACTCGCAGTGGCGGAAGCGGCGCTCGCAGCTAATGCCGATTACTTCGATCTGCTGCTCTCGTCACGCCGGAAGCTCGACGCGCTAAGAAGCCTGGCCGCGAAGGTAGAACAGCCCATTCGGCACTTGCCTCCTCGACGGCCAGAGAGCGCGCTGTTCAAGTTCGAGAAATCAGCTGCGACAGATGCTTTACGACGCCAGGTTCTGACGCGGCGATGTTTCGATTCTCGGCGGGATCCGCTTCGAGGTCGAACAACAGCGGAGCAGGTTGGCCGTTCGCGTCCGATTGCCGGCGGCCGGCGTGTTCGCCCGAGGCGTCGAAACCTGTGATCAGCTTGTAGCGTCCATCACACGCAAGCCGCCAACTGTTCAGTCCGGAGAGGAGATGGTCGCGGTGCTTCCGGCTCTTGCCTTCGAGTACTCTGCGCAACGAACGGGCGTCCATGTCTTTCGGCACGGGGACGCCGGCGAAATCCAGAAACGTCGCGCCGATATCGATGTGGCTCACGAGCGCATCGCTGCGAAGGCCGCGCTGGATGCCCGGGCCGCCGATAATCAGCGGTACGCCCACGGCCTGCTGATAGGGCACGGACTTGTGCCATCGGTCATGGTCGCCCAACATTTCCCCATGATCGCTTGAGAATACAACGATGGTGTTGTCGAGTTCGCCTCTCCGCCTGACTTCGTCGACGAAGAGGCCCACGAGCCGGTCGATATTCTCAACCATCGCCGTGTAGTTCTGCCGGATCGTGTTGTGGATCGACTGCGTGAATTCCGTTGACCCATTTGGCTGCGGGTAAGTCCGCTCGCGCACCGACCGTTCCATCCGCGGTGTAATGTCGACGGGGTTGTGTGGTCCGGTAAAGTTCACGACCAGGTGCCATGGCTTATCGCGCGGCGCCCGGCGGAGCAGGTCGAGTCCGTTCGATGCGACCCAGTTGTCGCAGTACGCTTCTTCGGGCAGCGGCGTGGGCCAGGTAGCGGCGTAGCCGTCCTTGTTTCGCAGGCGGAAATCGGCGACATGCGCCGCGGCCAGACCACGCTTGTGCAGGTAGGCCATGTACGGCCCTTTCGGGGTGACGGCGCCGCTGTTGATCGCGTCACCCTTGCCTTCGTTATTGATGCCGTCGGAGAAGCCCCATTCGGGGAGGAGACGTTTGCCGTCGAGTCCCCAGTCCTGCGTAGCCTTGTGCAGGTCGACCTTGCCGCAGGCGGCCACATGATAACCGGCGTCGCGCAGAAGGCGGTAATAGGTAGTCTGCTCGACCGGATAGTTTTCGCCGTTGTTGCGGACGCGGCAGCGGCCATACTCCTTGCCGGACGCGAGGCACGCGCGGGACGGGGCGCAAAGCGGCGACGCCACGAACGCTTTGCTGAACCGGACACCGCGCGCGGCGATCGAATCCAGGTTTGGCGTTTGAACGGGCAATACGGAATTGCCGCTCAACCAATCGTAGCGATGCTGGTCCGGAAAGAGGAATAGGAAGTTCGGAGGCTTTGGCGCGGCGGCAAATGTGAGAGGCGCGGCGCCAATCGCGATGCCGGCGAAGTCCCTTCGTGAGATGGGCATGGTAATGCAGATATTACAACATGTGAGTACTCATGCTCAGGCCTGCGGGCGTGTGACATCTCACGAAGGGGCCTTGCGGGCACATAAGGAGGCTCCCGGCGCCGATGGAGCTTTAGAGAATCGACGCCAGATGGAGTGTCTTGTCATGCTGTCATGGCATATGCCCTGGCTTTTGGGTCGGCTCCAAACCTATTTTCCCCCGGTGATCCTTCCGTAACGGCAAAAACGAAGTTGAACCTCGGGAGTTTCTTCGCGATCGTCCGAAGCCTGCGTGGATCGCAAATGTTATATAATCCCCAAGTCAACTCGTCCGGCCCGGAGAAAGCATGCCGCTCCGGCAAGGCATGTTGATGGAGGCTTTATGACGAAACGAGATTTCCTTTCAGCGAGTATCGGTACAAGCCTTGCCTTTGGAAAGGCGAGCGCCGCGTTGGCGCAGCAAGCGGCCGACTCCCGGAAAGACACGGGGAATCGCCGAGTCCCGTCCCGGATGGCGAAGACAACGAAACTGTTCAAGAGTCCGCAAGGATTTCCCAACGGGCTCGCCGTCACGCCGGAGGGTTTGTGGATTGGGGAGCAAAAAATGTCGGGGGCGCAGGCCATTACCTACAACCTGCCGGAACCGAAGTCCCTGGACGAGTCGGCTTGGCTCGTCGACTGGAACGGCAAGCTCCTGAAGACCGTTAAGACTCCGTCCCGTAACACGAGCGGAATGGCCGTGGGTGGCGGGTATGTCTGGATGGTCGCCAACGCCCCTCCGCAAGGCGTTTTTCAAGTGGACATGAACTCGAAATTGATCAGCCACCGCCAGATCCCGCTCGGTCCGGCGAACGACGGCGGCGGCAGCCACGGCGCGATGTGGCAGGACGGGAAACTCTGGATCTCGTCGCTGCGGCTGCGCGGGAATCTTCGCGTTGACCTGAAGACGTGGCAGCCGGAATTCATGATCCCCTTCTATCAGTCGTTTCCGGACCGGGTGCGTTATCACGATATTACCTGGGACAACGGAACCATCTGGCAGGTGGTCGGCAACGACAGCAAGAGCCACAAGGAAGGCAAGCCTGGTCTGGTCAGGTTTGACGCCGCGACCGGCAAGGTGCTGGAAACGGTAGATTTCGTACCAGGTTCGAGCGATCCTCACGGACTGGTGATGCACGAAGGGAAGCTGATCAGTTGCGACGCAGGCATCCATCCAAACTGGCCGAACAACGATAGTCCGACTGCAGGCTGGATTTTCCAGATCGATTTCGTGGGGTAGGTTGTAATATACTGCCACCCCATGGCGCAATTCTCCGAAGGCGGACTCTCAAATATGGCGGCACCGGATTTAATCTGGAAAAATGGCCGATTCGGCCAGACCTCAAGGCGCGACACCTGGTGGCTTCCGCCTCTGCTGGTTTTCCTGGGGTTGGGGACGTTTCTCGTCTACGCCAATTGGGCCGCGTTCCAAGGTAACCATTACACCTCCGGGCCTTACATTTCGCCGTTCTATTCGCCGGAAATCTTCGGAGATTCGCCGCACGCGATGTTCGGGCCTAAGCCTTCCTGGTATCCCGATTTTCTTCCGTTCTCGCCGGCGCTGCTTGTTCTCTGGATACCGGGACTCTTCCGCTTCACCTGTTATTACTACCGTGGCGCGTATTACAAATCATTTTGGGCCGATCCGCCAGCCTGTTCCGTGAGCGAGCCCCGTAAGAGCTATCTGGGGGAGCGAACGTTCCCGCTGGTCATGCAGAATTTCCACCGCTACTTTCTGCGGCTTTCCTACGTGGTGTGGGGCTTTCTCGTTTACGACGTGTGGAAGGCGCTTTGGTTCGACGGCCAATTTGGAGTCGGCCTTGGAACCATTGTCTTGGGAGTCAACGTAGTGTTGCTCGGCGGGTATGTTTTCGGCTGCCACGCCTTCCGGCACCTGGCCGGCGGATCGTTCGATCAGATCTCGGAGCATCCCGTGCGCCACAAGCTCTACAACTGCGTCACCTGCCTCAACGGGAACCATAAAAAATGGGCTTGGGCGAGCCTCTGCTCCGTGGGATTCTCCGACATCTATGTCCGGCTCTGCTCGATGGGCATCTGGTCCGACTGGAGAATCCTGTAGTGGCGGAATACCGGAGTTACCCATATGATGTGCTTGTGATCGGCGCGGGCGGCGCGGGATTGCGCGCGGCGATCGAGGCGGCGTCCACGGGCTTGAAAGTCGGCGTTGTCTGCAAATCGCTGCTCGGCAAGGCGCACACCGTCATGGCGGAGGGGGGCGTGGCTGCCGCGCTCGCCAATGTTGACGACCGGGACAACTGGCGCGTCCACTTTGCCGACACCATGCGCGGCGGGCAGTACCTCAACAACTCGCGGATGGCGGAGCTGCACGCCAAGGAAGCGCCCGACCGGGTGCGCGAGTTGGAGTCGTGGGGCGCGCTGTTCGATCGCACCAAAGACGGGCGCATTCTGCAGCGGAACTTCGGCGGCCATCGATACCCGCGTCTTGCGCACGTGGGCGACCGCACTGGTCTCGAAATGATCCGCACGCTCCAGGACCATGGAATCCACAGCGGGATGGAAGTGCACATGGAGTGCACCGTCCTCAGCCTGCTGCTCGACTCAGGCCGCGTCTCCGGCGCGTTCGGCTATGACCGCGAGAAGGGCCACTTCATGTTGTGGCCGGCGAAGGCCGTCGTGCTCGCGACCGGCGGAATCGGCCGCGCCTTCAAGATCACGAGCAACAGCTGGGAGTACACGGGCGACGGTGATGCGCTTGCCTACCGTGCCGGCGCCGAGCTGCTGGACATGGAGTTTGTGCAATTCCATCCCACGGGAATGGTTTGGCCCATCAGTGTGCGCGGCATTCTGGTCACCGAAGGCGTGCGAGGCGAAGGCGGCGTGCTGCGCAACAGTGAAGGCAAGCGCTTCATGTTCGACGATATTCCGGACAATTACAAGGAACAAACCGCCGACACGGAAGACGAAGGCTGGCGCTACACGATTGGCGACAAGAATGCCCGCCGTCCTCCCGAATTGCTGACTCGCGATCACGTGGCGCGCTGCATCAATCGCGAGGTGAAAGCCGGCCGGGGCTCCCCGCACGGCGGCGTCTACCTTGACATCGCGTGGATCAAGCAGCATATCAAGAACGCCCCGGAACATATCAAGCGCAAGCTGCCGAGCATGTACCACCAGTTCAAGGAACTCGCCGGCATCGATATTACAAAGGAGCCGATGGAAGTAGGCCCAACCACTCATTACATGATGGGCGGCATCCGCGTGGATGGAGACTCGCAGATGTCTACCGTGCCGGGACTCTTCGCCGCCGGCGAGGTGGCGGCGGGACTGCATGGCGCGAACCGGCTGGGCGGGAATTCGCTCTCGGATTTGATTGTCTTCGGGCAGCGGGCCGGGCACTTCGCGGCCGAGTTCGCCAAACACAATGACGCCATCGCGATCGACGCCGAACAGGTGCAGTCCGCGGCCGCGGCTTCGATTACGCCGTTCGAGCGGGGGCCGGCGGGTGAGAATCCGTATCAGATCCAGTACGATCTTCAGGATTCGATGCAGGATCTGGTGGGCATCGTGCGTACCGAAGACGAAATGCAGCGGGCGCTGGGAGTGATCGACGAACTGCGCACGCGGGCCGCGCGCGTGGGGATCGCGGGGAATCGCCAGTACAACAACGGCTGGCACACCGCGATGGACCTCGACAATATGCTCCTCGTTTCGGAAGCGATAACGCGGGCCGCGCTGCTTAGAAAAGAGAGCCGCGGCGCGCAGTTCCGCGAGGACTTTCCCGACAAAGATCCGGAATGGGGCAAGTACAATATCGTGGTACTGCGCGGCGCCGGTGGCGAAATGCGCGTCGAGAAGCGCGAGATTCAGCCGATGTCCGCTGAGTTGAAAGGCATAATCGAGGAGATGAAATAGATGGCCACGCAGGCGATGTTTCGCATCTGGCGCGGGGATGCAAGCGGTGGTGAGTTCCGCGACTACACAACGCCAGTCGAAGAGGGCATGGTGGTACTCGACGCGGTGCACCGGGTGCAGGCGCGGCTCGCTCCCGACATGGCCGTGCGTTGGAACTGCAAAGCCGGTAAGTGCGGATCGTGCTCGGCGGAGATCAACGGCATGCCTAAGCTGATGTGCATGACCAGGCTGAGCGATCTGAATCTCGACATGCCCGTAGTCATCGAGCCCATGCACGCGTTTCCGCCGATCCGCGACCTCGTGACCGACGTTTCGTGGAATTTCCGCGTCAAGAAGTCGATCAAGAAGTTTCGCCCGCGCGCGCCCGACGCGGAGGACGGCAGTTGGCGCATGCAGCAAGCGGACGTGGAACGCGTCCAGGAGTTCCGCAAGTGCATCGAGTGCTTCCTGTGCCAGGACGTGTGTCACGTGCTTCGCGAGCACCATAAGCACGAAGAGTTCATCGGGCCGCGGTTCCTGGTGTACGCGGCCGCGCTCGAAATGCATCCGCTGGATATCGAAGACCGGGTCACGGACCTGAAGAACAAGCACAACATCGGGTATTGCAACATCACGACGTGCTGCCGTCAAGTGTGCCCTGAGTTCATCACAATCACGGAGAACGCGATCATTCCACTCAAGGAGAGGGTGGTGGACCGGTTCTTCGATCCGCTGAAGCAGTTGCTGCATATTCTCTAGCGAGGGAGGACCAATGTACGCATTGAAACCAATCTCCGATGAGAGCGTGACGGGCGCTTTGGCCAAGGCAGAGCGTTACCGGCTGCTTAACGAACCACATGAGGCCGAGAGCATCTGCCGCGACATACTGGAAGTCGCGCCGGACAACCAGCAGGCGTTGATCAGCCTGGTGCTTGCGCTGACGGACCAGATTCCTCACGACGGCAGCGCCTTTGCGAGCGCGATCGCGGCCGCGGCGCGCCTGGAGTCAGCGTACGGCCGGGCTTATTATGCGGGCATCGCTTGGGAGCGGAGGGCGAAGGCGTATTACGAAGGCGGCGGCCAGGGCCGGCGGCAGTATGTTTACGAATGGACGGCCAAGGCGCTGCACCTGTTTGAGGAAGCCGAGCGGTTGCGGCCCGCGGGGAACGACGACGCGGTTCTGCGCTGGAATACCTGCGTGCGTTTCTTGCAGAGGCACAAAGAACTCGCGCCGTCCGAGGCGGAAGTGGCGGAGCCGATTCTGTCGGAGTGACTTTTGGGGGATCAAAGGGAGGAATGAGGCCTCGCCGTCCCGCGTCGACTCAGAGCAACACGCCATCTACTCCCACTGTGGGCAGAAGCGTCCAAGGCGCGCTCATGATTGACCAGGAAATCCGCCACGTCGACGATGTCATTGACGCAGCCGTCCACCAGCGCGCCGAGGTACGCATTAAGACCTGCCTGAAGTGCTCTATCCTAATGAAATCTCCTTCCGGCGTTGACTTTGCCGCCGCTGAAAACGGAATCAAGCGGAGTTGTGGATTGAGCCAAGGCGTCGTAAAGTAGATTACACGGACCGCGTGCAGGCCGGCGGGAGAATTGCCTATGGTGCGTTTCGCGAGTTTGAGTCTATTGCTGGCTTCGCCGGCGTTCATGGCGGCCGCTCCGGCCACGGCGACGTTTAACAAGAACGTACTTCCCATTATTCAGAAACAATGTCAGGAGTGTCACCGCCCTGGGGAAGTGGCGCCGATGTCGTTCCTGACGTACAAGGACACTCGTCCATGGGCCAAGGCTATCAAGACGGCCATCCTCACGCGCAAGATGCCGCCATGGTTTGCCGATCCGAAACACGGTCACTTCAGGAACGAGCGCGTGCTTACCGAGGCCGAGATTCAGACGATTGCAACGTGGGCCGATAGCGGCGCTCCCGAGGGCGCGCCGGAAGATAAACCCGCTGACGTGACCTTTGCGAGCGGGTGGAGCATCGGGAAGCCGGACATCGTGGTGGAGTCGCCGAAAGACATTCCCGTCGCGGCGACAGGCACCATGGACCAGTTCAATGTGCTGGTCAAGGTTAATTTTCCCCACGACATTTGGGTGAAGGCGGCGGAAGTTCGGCCGGGCAACGCAAGGGTGGTGCATCACATGAAGGCTTGGGTCCGGCCTCCCGGATCGGCGTGGTTGAAGGACGCGCCGGAGGGAGAGTTGGTGGTGCCTTCGCGGGGGCAATTTACAGAAGCCCCCGGCGCAACGGCCGTCACGACCGCGGATGAAGCGTCCGGCCGCCCGCGCCCGGCTCAGGAGATTTTAGCCAAGTACAATCCGGGCGTAAATGCCCAGGAGTTCACGCTGGGAGACGCCGCGAAGTTCATTGCTGCCGGATCGGACATCGTGTTCGAATGCCACTACGTGCCTTCCGGCAAGTCCGAAACAGACCGGCCGAGGGTCGGGATCGTACTCGCCACCGGGGCTCCGCGTCAGCGTTACATTACGAACACGGGCATCAACAATACGAAATTTGTGATTCCACCGCACGCCGCCAACCACGAGGTCAAGGCCGAGACCACGCTCCAACACGACGCCCAATTGGCGTGGGTCCAGCCTCACATGCATCTTCGGGCGAAGGACTACGAACTAAAGGCGTTCTATCCTTCCGGTGAATCCGAAATACTTCTTAAGGGAAAATTCGATTTCAACTGGCAGCTCGGGTACGAGTTCGAGAAGCCGGTGGTTTTGCCGAAAGGCACGCGGCTTGAATCGACCGCGCATTTCGACAACACGAAGAACAATCCGTACAACCCGAATCCGGACATCGAGGTCCGATATGGTCCTCAAAGCACCGATGAAATGGCCATCAGCTTTACGGGCTTCATCATCGACGCCAAGGCTGATCCCGCGGCATTGTTTCCGAGAGGACGCAGACCGCAGCCGGTCGAATAATCTAACTCATGCGCGGCGCATTCCGCATAACTTCGTGGACCCGTTCCACGGCTTCTCTTGTGACGACCACCGATTCGCGATAGATTTCAACCTCAGTCTCAGTGCCCGGCCGGAAGGGGCGGATGAGTTCACGCGTGTTTTTCGCCACTCTCATCCACGTGAGCCCGGTTACTCTGGCCAGCTTATCTCTGCCGAAGCTCAATCACGTGTTCGAAGGGCGTGTGGATAGGGAATGATTCTGAGCGGCTCCGCGCCGGACCGGCAGGGCCGCGACGCAAGTCGCGAAGGCGCTTCCAGGAAGGTGCCGGGATGGAAATCGGCGCCTCTCCCCGGATTCAGTACGCGGTCAAACCCCTGACGGATGGCGCTGCCCGCAAGAGCGAATTCCGCGACGGCGGATCATCCAGCAAGACGGTTACTGGCCTGATTGCCTCGTTCAACCCGTTGCCGTGGGGCAAAGTACCTGGACGGCATTTGGCCAAAGTCGCCGCATTACCGGAAAGAGCATAAAGAGCGTACCGGCGCCGCCGTCTAGTATCATGATGAGAATATGAAAGGTGTCGTGCTGGCTGGCGGAACGGGAAGCCGTCTGTTCCCCCTTACGAAGATTACCAACAAGCATTTGCTGCCGATTTTCGATCAGCCAATGATTTATTACCCCATCCAAACGCTCGTGGACGCTGGGATTCGCGACATCCTCGTGGTCACCGGCGGCCGAAACGCGGGGGATTTTCTACGTCTGCTGGCTAACGGAAAACACTTCGGCTTGTCCCACATCGATTTCACCTACCAGGAAGGCGAAGGCGGCATCGCGGAGGCGCTGAACCTGGCGCATCACTTCGCCGACGGCCATAAGATTTGCGTCATCCTGGGCGACAACATCATTGAAGGCAATATCCGCGGGGCCGTGGAGGAATTTCTCAAACAGCCGCGCGGCGCGAGAATCCTGCTGAAAGAAGTCCAGGACGCGGAGCGATTCGGCGTCGCTGAGCTGGTAGGCGACAAGGTCGTCAATATCGAAGAGAAACCGCGGCGGCCGAAATCGAACTACGCCGTCACGGGCATCTACATGTACGACACCACTATCTTCGATAAGATCAACACGCTTGAACCGTCAGCTCGCGGGGAACTGGAGATCACCGACGTGAACAATGCCTATATCCGCGAAGGCACGATGTCGTTCTCGATGCTCGAAGGCTGGTGGACTGACGCGGGCACGTTCGACTCGCTCCTGCGCGCGAGCAACCTGGTGGCGAGCACCCTCCGGAAACCGGTGGAAGGGACACCGCGCGACTGATGACCGGCGTCCTCGCGCAGTTCGAAGGTCTCTCCTTGCGTGTCCCCCAGTGCGACAAGGGCATAGGCTCGGTGATTCTCAGTCCCGATTCGACGCATCTCATTGAGGGCGTGCGCGTCCAGCCACTCGCCCTCTGGCCGGACGACCGCGGATATTTCCTCGAATTGCAGCGCGGCGGACAGGGAATTGCAGCGGCTTTTCCGCCTGAAACCACGCAGACCTCGGCGGCGCTCACCTATCCGGGCGGCATCAAGGCATTCCACTATCATCTGCATCAGACCGATTGCTGGGCTGTGGCGCTCGGCATGATGCAAGTGGCTCTGATCGACCTGCGTGAAGGTTCGCGGACATATGGCAGTCGAAACACACTCTACGTGGGTGCGCTGCGGCCATGGCAGATTCTGATTCCGCCCGGCGTGGGGCATGGCTACAAGGTCATAGGCGAGCAGGCGGCGATGCTTGTCTATCTGACCGACCGATTTTACGACCCGAAGGACGAAGGCCGCATCCCGTTCAACGATTCCCGCATTCAGTACGACTGGGAGACGCAGCACAAGTAGCGGAACCGGCACATGCACGCATCGCTCGACGCCACGCCGCTCACAGTCAGTACCGGCGGCATCAGGCGCTACACCGCCGAGTTGACCCGCGCGCTTGGGGAGGCGTTTCCGGACGATGTCTACACACTGGTTTCCGATCAGCCGTTTGAGATGCCGCCGGACTGCCCTTCGAACGTAAAGCGCGGAGGCTCGCCTCGAAACCGGCTGGAGCGCTTCTGGTGGTCCTACGGACTCAGCCGCGAACTGGACCGCTCCCGCGCCGAGGTATTCCACGGGACCGATTTCGCAACGCCATATTTTCCCCGAGCACCCAGCGTAATGACGGTGCATGACCTCTCCCCCTGGGTGGACGCCCGCTGGCACCGCGCCGCGGAGAGGATACGAAAGCGGGCGCCCCTCTTGCTTGGACTCGGAATCGCGACCATGGTCGTGACCGTGAGCGAAGCCGTGCGGCGCGAGGCGATCGAGCGGTTCCGGCTGAATCCGTCGCGCGTGACAGCAGTCCCGAACGCCGCCTCCGCGATGTTCCGTCCCGTGCCCGCGACCGCCGCCAAGCCGTACTTCCTCTACGTCGGCACGCTTGAACCGCGGAAGAATCTCTCGTGCCTGATCGAGGCGTGGAGCGCGGTCCGCAAGAAGCGGGACGTGGACCTGGTCCTGGCGGGGCGGCAGCGCGATGATTTTCCACCCATCGAGGCCCGGCCCGGACTTCAGGTTCTGGGCGCGGTTCCAGACTGCGCGTTGCCGGCGCTCTATTCGGGCGCGCTGGCTTTCGCGTACCCCTCGTTTTACGAAGGGTTCGGACTGCCCGTGCTTGAGGCCATGCAGTGCGGCGCGATGGCGCTGGTTTCAAACGACCCGGCCATTCGCGAGGTGACCGGAGAATCGGCTGTTCATCTGGACGCACGTGCCCCGAGCCAGTGGGCGGAAGCGATGGAAGCCGTTCTCGACCAGCCGGAATGGGTCGCGCGAATGCGAGACCTTGCCCTGAATCGCGCGGGCGAATTTTCCTGGAAAAAAACCGCGGTTCGGACAAGGGAGGTTTATGAACAGGCCCTCCGCCTTGTTTCTTACTCCTGAGGCGCCTTATCCCGCGATCGGCGGAGGCGCTCTTCGCGCAGCTTCCCTCTTCGAGTACCTCGCTCAGATCTACGACGTGGACGTGATCGTGTTTCGCGAGCCGGGCGCGCCGGATCCGGCGGCCGCGTTTCCTCGTGGCATGCCGCGCGCAGTGAATGTAGTGGAGCTTCCGGCGAATTCGCGGAGTTTGCCCGCGAAGATCGTGCGCAACGGAAGCCGGCTATTGCGAGGCGTGCCGCCGCTGCTCGACCGGTTTTCCGGCCAGGAAGCTGCGGTTGCCGGATTCATGCGCGGGAAATCATACGAAACAGCCGTGGTGGAACACTTCTGGCTCGCGCCCTACCTGACGGCGATTGCACCTGCCGTGCGCAGGACCGTGCTGGATATGGTGGACGTCGAATCCGTGCTGCACGAACGATGCGGCCGGGTGGAGCGCTGGCCGGCCGCGATGGCGCATCGCATTTTCCACTCGGCGTGCCGTGATCTTGAGCGCGAATGGTTTCCCCGCTATTCGGCGCTGCTCGCCACGTCTGAAGACGACTCGCGTACCATTCGGGAAATCTCTCCACGCGCCCGTGTGGTGGTGTATCCGAACACTATTCCCTGGGTCGAGCAGCCTTCGCCGCCCGAGGAGAACGCGATCGCATTTTCAGGCAATCTGGAATATCACCCGAACATTTCGGCGGTCCGGTATTTCCACTCGGCGATTTGGCCCACGCTGCGCGAGCGGTGGCCGGATCTGAAGTGGAAGCTGATTGGCAAGAATCCGCACGGAGTGGCGAAGCATGTTGCGGGCGATCCCCGGATTGAGTGTTCCGGACCCGTCACGGACGCTATTACAGAACTTGCCCGCGCGCGCGTCGTCATCGTCCCAGTGCTTGCGGGAAGCGGCACGAGGCTCAAGATTGTGGAAGCGTGGGCGGCGGGCCGCGCGGTGGTCTCGACGCGACTGGGCGCGGAAGGGCTGCCCGCATGCGATGATGGGAACATCGTGCTCGCGGATGGAGCGCGCGAGTTTGCCGATGCAATATCGGCGCTGCTTGAATCTCCGGAGCGCGGAAAAGCGATCGGGGCCGCGGGCCGACGCACCTATGAGGCGGAAGGGACGTGGAAATCGGCATGGGCGAAGCTCGAGGCGAGTGGCGTATGCGAAAGGTGACCGCGCTTCCCTTGCTGATCGGGATGTGGGCGGCCCCCGATTGTTCCGCGCGCATCCGCCCGAGCCACGGCTCGCGAAACACTTTCCGCACCTCCACCACACAGCAGCGCCGCCGGTTCCATATTGACCCGTACCTGACGGAGCCTGGCAACGTCGATCTGGAATTGGGAACGGCGTTGTCGTCGGCATACCGCTCATCGCCGGTTACCATCAAGCACACTCCCGACGGGCTGGGGGACTTTGGCCGCCGCACGGAATTCAGCGCCAGTTTCGAGAGCGTTTCGAGCGCGGCCGGAGACGATTCCTGGACTACGCATTTCGGCGACCGCATCGGAATTCAGGCGAACCACATGCTCTACGACGCGGCGCCGCTTTCGATCGTGTTTGCGCCGCCAGCGACGTTCCTGTTGCGCAACGGCGAAGGCGCGCGGCTGGGCGGGACCATGATTGGAAATTACGACTTCGGTCTCCATAGCATTGGGTCGCATGTCACGTGGACCGGCGCGACCGCGTCGTCCGCGAGCAATCCGCCGCGCGATCTGGAGGCTGGCGGCGGTTATGTCCGCAGGCTGGGGAAAGCCGGAAACTGGAACCGGTGGACGCTGTTCGTAAGCGCCGCTCGCGAGATGCCTTCAGGGCAAGCCCATGTCGATACGGTTGTCGAAGGCGCTATTCCAATGGACGGGCCGCGCCGGACTGGACTTTGCCGTGCGCCACTCCAGGGTTGATGGCGTAACGGAGCATCAGCTTCAGCTTGGGTTGACGATCAATCTCGGGCCGGTGCGGTGACCTGCCTCAACAGTCTCGAAAACCGCGCGTCCCGCCAAGCGTGGGAGAATATTGGCATTACCGAGCAAGAGGCAATGCGGCGGTGGGTTGAGACTTGGCGCGATGCTGGCCCGGAGCTCGAAGCAATCCGGCGACGGGAGGTGGTGGAATCAGACAATCTCGGGGCGCTGCGCACGCTGGAAGGCGACTTCAACCATGCAGTTCGTTCGCTTCTTCCGCGAGCCGAATCGGGAATGGTGGAGATGCAACGCCTGTTCGCCCGGCTTCACGGCATGCGGCGCGATGGTCGATCTTTTCCAGACAGCGGCTGACCTGCAGCGGTTCTGCGACCGTCACGGATGGAAGTCGTGCTTTATTGGCGGCATCGCGGTGCAGCGTTGGGGCGAACCCCGCGTCACGCGCGATGTGAACCTGACCCTGCTCACCGGCTTTGGCGGCGAAGGCCGGTTCATCGATGAGTTACTGAACACCTGCGCCGCCCGCCTCCAGGATGTCCGAGAATTTGCGCTGCGGAACCGGGTGCTCCTGCTGCGCGCGCCGGAAGGCGCCGGGATCGATGTATCGCTTGGGGCCCTTCCGTTTTGAAGCCCGAATGATCGAACGCGCCTCTCCATTTTCCTTCGGGCTCGAGCTCCAAATCCAGACCTGCTACGCCGGGGACCTCATTGTACTCAAGTTATTCGGGGGACGAGCTCTCGACCTCCGCTACGCGGAAGGTGTCCATCGTCGCTCCGGCTCAGCGTTCCCCGCAGGCCAAACATAAGGCCCGCACCAAGCGCACCCCCGACGACGACATGCCCGTGCACAGTTTTCACACGCTGCTGGAAGACTTGCGAACCATCGCGCTCAACACCGTCACCATGGGCGAACACACTTTTGAATGTTCTACCGCTCCTACACCGCTTCAACAGAAAGGCTTCGATCTACTCAAAGTTCCCCATTCCCGATAAGCAGTCTAGCCCTTACCCAGTAACTGATTTCGTTCCGTGTCGCTACTCATTCATTCCGCCTGGGTTGTCTCCACTCTCTCTCCGGAGTCAGGGGGAACTTCGGCTTGATGCACTGGCGTCCAATGGTGGGGCAGGCGCTTCCGCCTGCCGAGGACTGCGCGCTATTTCGGGAAGCCGGCCGGGTTTAGCCCGGGAACCAGGCGTAGCGCGTTCTGGTAGTAAATCGCCTTCAGCGTTTCGTCGGGCAACTCGAGGCCGTAGAGCTTCCAGAGGCCGTGATACTTACGGATGTTGTCAAAATACTCGTCGTCCGTCTCCAGAATCCGGAAATAGAAACCGTATTCTTCAGGGTCGTAGCGGTCCTTCCCGAATAGCAGGCGGTCCTGATACTTAATGAAAAACCTGCGCGCGCTGCGAGGTTGACGGCCGATCTCGCCCAAAATCGCGGCGATGTCCAGATGGAAGTTCGGCATCTCGTCCAGAAGCTTTCCCATGGCGCCAAGATCGTGGGACATCCAGCCGAAGTGGGCCGCGATGAAAATCGTCTTCGGGTGCCTGCGGATCAGGTTGTGCTGTTCCCCGATCACCTGCTCCCATGGAATGGTTTCGCTGCCGCGGTTCGGGTGCAGTTTCAGTTCGAGCCACCTTTCATTCGACTTATCCATAGGCATGAACAGGGGCTTTGGGTCGGCTGTGTGGATGAGGACTGGGATCTTGTATTTCGCGCACACGTCCCAGACGGGGTCGAGCCGCGGATCGTCAACCGGGACGCGTTTGCCGTTTGTGTCTTTTTCCGACAAACCGAAGTTTTTCCATACTTTCAGCCCGACTGCGCCGTTCCTGATGTCGGCTTCGAGTTGCGCTGCCGCCGTCCTTCCCCAATCTTGCGAACCGATGCCTTTGTAGTTGATGTTCGTAAAGGTAACGAACCGGTCTTTGTTGAAGGCGCGAAACCCGTCGGCGAGGTGCTTTGTGCGATCGCCCCAACTGCCGTTCACTGGAGAGTTCACCATGATGCGCATGTTCAACTGATCCATGTCTTTCAGCAGAGCGGTGAGGGCGCCCGGAGCGGTGTCCCGGTGGTGGGTGTGAATGTCGATGAAAGGAAATTTGGACCGCGTCGGGTGATGCTCAGGCACGACGAGCACGGTCTTCGGTTCGTACTCCTCAATCGTCATCGCCTGCTGACCTGAAAGTAGAGAAACCCACAGCACGGGGAGAAGGCGGAAGGCCGTTCGTCGCATATACGGTATACCTTAACAGTTCCCGCGCCGTTCGCGCTGAACGTGTCGCGATATAATAGAGATCAGTGGGTAATCAGGGGACCATTCCCGCGCTCGTCGGAGTCCGGCGGTGGCAACTAATGAAGCTGGCGTTTCTGCCGGTGATTTGGGTGGCGCTGGCCGCGGGTCAGGACTATACAGGCCCTTCCGTTCTTAGCCGTAAAGGGGGAGGCGGCGGTGGCGGCGGCGGCGGGGGTTCATTGAGCTTCCGGCCT
>SHUI01000030.1 GCA_009697455.1 Bryobacterales bacterium | reverse complement strand
CCTACGGCCGCATCAGGATGCACACGCGCCGTCGAGGCGATGATTGCCGATGGATCGATAGGCATGAATTTGTATGATACGGCATGCGCGTTATAGAATTGGCGCTTGTCCCTTGGCTTCTTCTTAGGTCTGGCTTCCGGCGTCTTTTTCGGAATCATGAGCTACCTCGTGTACGCGGGCGCGGGACGAATCCCCTCCGCGGAACTGGCGTTCATGCGAGCCACTTTTAGCTTCGTCGCGCTCACTCCATTCATCACGGCGCATGTGCGTAAAGCGTTCTCCGCGCGTTCTGGAACCCTGTGGCTTCGCAGCGTTGCCGGAGCAATTTCGATGCAGTGCTATTTCTGGAACCTGCAGAATTCGAACGTCGGCACGGCGAATACGTTTGCCAATCTCGCGCCCGTCTTCGTAGCGCTGCTCGCCTGGTGGTTTCTTCGTGAGAGGATAAACCGGCCCGAAGCGCTGGGAATCGCGCTTGCCGTCGCTGGCGCGCTTTCCATCAACGCGCCGTGGGCGAACCCGCCTCGTGGCCTGGTCACTGCCGTTGGCGTGACAGGTTCGCTGTCCGCGAGCGTTTCTTATCTGGCTCTGCGCGAGGCGGCTCTCGAATTTAGCTCTCCGCTAGTCGTCTGGTGCCTGAGCGCCGCGACCATGCTCGCATGCCCCTTCGCCCCGGGCGCCGTGTGGATCATGCCGCATGGTTCGTTCTGGCTGCTAATCGCGGGCGTGGGCGCCGCCGGGATGATGGGGCAGGTTCTGATGACACGGTCCTTCCTCTACGTGCGACCACAGGTGGCAAGCGTACTCGCGCTCACGTCATTGATCTGGGGGCTCGTGCTCCAGATCGTCTTCGAGCACAAGATCCCGAAGGCCGGCGAATGGGTGGCCTACGCACTGGTTTTGCTTGGCGTTGCCCTGTTGCAGTTGACAGCACACTCACACGCGGTGGCCGAGGCCGCGGCCGAGTGACGTTAGCTATACTTGAGACGTGAAGATCGACACTCTGGCAGTCCATTCCGGACGCCGGATAGACCCAGCCACAGGGGCCGTAACTCCTCCCATTCATCTTTCGACGACGTTTGAGCGCGACCCCGACGGCGAATATCCGCGCGGCTTCAGTTATTCCCGCGAGGACAATCCGAATCGCAGAGCACTTGAGGAGTGCCTGGCCGCGCTTGAAGGCGGAACCGAAGCCCTGGCGTTCTCCTCCGGTCTCGCAGTCGCGGCCGCGCTTGTCCAGGGTCTCGAACCGGGCGACCATATCATCGCGCCGGACGATGTCTATTACGGCCTTCGGAAAGTCATCGGCGATGTCTTCGGAAAGTGGAAGATCGACACGTCGTACGTGGATATGACCGATCTCGGGGCCGTGCGCGCAGCGGTAAAGCCAGCGACGAGGTTGGTGCTGGTCGAGACGCCGTCGAATCCGCTGCTCAAGATTACGGACCTTGCGGACATCGCCAAGATCGCGCGCGAGGCAAACGCGATCAGCGTCTGTGATGGCACCTTCGCGACTCCAGTATTGCAGCGGCCTCTCGAACACGGCATCGACATGGTGATGCATTCGACGACGAAGTACACCGCGGGACACAGCGACGTGCTCGGCGGCGCGCTCGTGACGAAATTCGACAACTATCTCTTCGAACGCGCGCGGAAAGGCCAAAGATACGGTGGGTCCGCGCCTTCACCCTTCGACTGCTGGCTGACGCTGCGCGGCGTCTCAACGCTGCCGCTGCGGGTGCGCGCGATGTCGGAAAGCGCCGCGCGAATCGCGGCATTTCTTCACAGACACCCGGCGGTCGAAACCGTACACTATCCCGGCTTGGCTCACCACCCCGGACATGAGACCGCAAAGCGCCAGATGTCCGGATTTGGCGGGATGCTCTCCATGGAGATCCGTGGCGGAAAGGCAGAGGCGATGGCGGCGGCCGCGCGAATGAGGATTTTCACGCGCGCTACAAGCCTGGGCGGAACGCACAGTCTGGTGGAACACCGCGCGTCCGTCGAGGGGCCAAACAGTAAGACGCCGCAAAGCTTGCTGCGGATGTCGATCGGCCTGGAGAGTGTCGACGATCTCATCGAGGACTTGAGCGCGGCCCTTGGGAGTGCAATTGCGTGATCCCGCGCTCGATCGAGGCTCTCCGCCGCTATACCCTTTACACTCTTGCGGCTGATCTGATTGCCGGATTAACGGTCGGGCTTGTAGCTTTGCCGCTGGCGATGGCGTTCGCGATCTCCTCGGGAGTGCCGCCGCAAGCGGGCCTGTACTGCGCCGTTGTCGCGGGCTTTCTCATTTCCGCGCTTGGCGGATCCATGACGGCGATAGGAGGGCCGACTGGCGCGTTCGTCGCCGTCTCCGGGATCATCGCGAAACACGGCGTCGATGGTCTCTTCATGTGCACGATGATGGCGGTCTTGATACTTGTCGCGCTAGGCGTGACGGGCATGGGCACGGCGGTCAAGTTCATTCCGCGGCCGATCGTCGTCGGATTCACGAACGGGATCGTGCCCAGCGAATTTCTGGCGCGCGCCGAGGCAATTGCCCTTCACGTCCACACGTTCTCTCCGGCTGCGGCGATTCTCGGCTGCGCCTCGCTCGGCATCATAGTCGTCTGCCGGGCATGCTGCACGCGATCACATTGCTCGCCGTGCTCCTGTTCGCCGCACCACTCGCGAAGTTTATCCCTCTTTCCGTGTTGTCCGCGATTCTTCTCGTAACGGCGTACAACATGGGCGAGTGGGGCGAGATACCCCTGCTGTTGAAGTTGAGCAAGGCCGATATCTCGGTTTTGCTGGTGACGATCGCTGTGGAAGTTGGAATGATTCTCGCGGCGCTGATGTTCATTCGTAAGGTAACCGTTACGACGACAGTGACTTCCGAGTACGTCGATGATGGGCGCGTACACATTTTGCAGGACAAGGACATTCCGGAGTACGTCACGATCTTCCGCATCCACGGACCGTTTCTGTTCGGCGCCACGGACAAGATTGAGGAGATCACCGGCTGGGTGAACGATCTGCCGCCGGTAGTGGTGCTCAGGCTGCGGAACATGACCGCCATTGATGCCACCGGCATGGTGGCACTTGAAGAACTGGCGGACAAGCTCAACGCTGCCGGACGCGCGCTCATCTTATGCGGCGCAGGCCGAATTCGAGCAGCACGTCGGGCCCGCGAATATCTGCCCGAATATCGCGGCGGCGCTGGAGCGGGCACGAACTGTTCATGCGGAGATGGGCGCTCAACTCGCTTCCTGAGCGCCGCGGGGATCACATGCGATATACACCGCTAATCGAGAAAACCGAAACGGGCTAATCTGCTTACGTTCCGGATATTCCGGGCTGCGTGCGGGGCGCGCGCAGGCAGCGCCCTTGCCCCCGGCACTTCAGGCTCCCAGGCCAGTCTAAATCCTCCTCGCGGTGTCGCATACATAAGCGGGGTCTTCCCTGGAGGAACTATCATGAGAACGTATAAGCACCTGAGGAATCCGCGCGAAGTTCCATCGCGCTATCTTGCTGTCGTCTTCCTTTCGCTTCTAGCCGCTCCGGTTTGGGCCGGCACGGTAACCTGTATCGCTCCGCCTGACCCATCCAACCCCGTCGTCCCGCGTCTCGATTGCGCCCTCATTTCCGGAATCACGCACTACGGAGCCGGCGCTAACGCTCACACCCTCCAGATCAATCTGTTGAATCCGCCGGATCCTATCCTTCCGGAAGGCTTCGACTCCTTCTTTGATGTCTTTGCCCAGGTTTCCCTGGATGGCCTCGCGCCCTTTACGGCCACCGGGAAGGCCCACATCGTGGGTCCAGGGCAGTTAAATTGGCCTGAACGGCGGCGAGACGTGGTTCGAAGCCAACGAAACGACGCGTTTCCAGGCCGCGACTCTGACCCCGGAACCTGGGACATGGTCGTTGCTGGCGCTGGGCCGGTGGCGCAGTGGCGAGCGCCCTTTGGAGCCGGCGGCTTCGGGGGGCCGGTTTCTTCGCATCCCGGCATCAACCGGGCTCGCGGAAGGGAGAGGGCGGGGAAGGACCGACGACCACCTACACCGTCGGTTTCGGCGGCGGCAATTCCTTCGCAGCGCACTCGGACTTGAAGCCCTGCCGCGCGTGGCTGCCGTCACAGAAAGGTTTGTTGCCGCTCAGACCGCAGCGGCAGAGACCGATCGCCGTCCGGCCCGCGAGGCCATACTCCGCGCCGGACGCATCCGTGATCGAAAATTCACCTTCGATACGCAGTGGACCGTTATTGAAAACCGTAACTTTGGTAGCCATGATGGATAGACCTCTATTCTACCGCCGTCAGCGGTTGAACAGAAACGCGTTGCTGTTCAGCAACGCCCACAGAAGATCCTGCGCGCGCTCGGCGCGGTTCAGGCCGCCGGCGAGATACGTCTGCGCGAGGTCCATTTCACGGGGCTCCGGAGGCCGGTTGAGCGCGGCGAGATAAAGGTCCTCCACAATCTTGCGGTCGTTCGCGCCTCCCAGGACCAGCTTCGCGATGCGCCCTTCCTCGTCCGCGATGGCATCGGCGATCGTCGAGCCGTTCAGCAGGTTGAGCGCCTGCACCAGGCTGACGTCGCTCCGCCGCTCGCACTCGCAACTCGTCTGGCGCTCCGGGCGTCCGAAAACATCGAGGAAGCCGCCCAGGCCGACCGTCGAATCGGGGAACTGCTGCGCGCGAAATAGTTTCGGCACGTCGCGCAGGAAAGGATGGCTACCAGTGGCGAGGTAAATGCCGTCGAACAATTCCTCGGCGCTCAGCCGCCGCGGCTGCGCATGCGAGAAGTTGATTTCGTCTTCCGCATTCCATTCGTTTGTCCGGAAGCTAAGCTGATACGTGCGCGAGTTCACAATCGTCCGCATCAAGTGGCGAAGATCGAAGTTGTGATCGAGGAAATCCTTCGTCAGAGCATCGAGCAACAGCGGATTGCTCGGCGGATTGCTCGCGCGGATGTCGTCCACCGGTTCGATAATGCCGCGTCCGAAGAAGTAGCTCCACATGCGGTTGGCCATGGCCTTCGCGAACAGTTCGTTGTCGCGCGAGGTGAGCCACTCCGCGAGGCTCTGGCGCAATTCGGCCTCGCGCGGAGTGAGCTTCTCGCCGCCGAACAGGAACTTGGGCGGCATGACGCGCCCGTCTTTCGGATGCTTGATCTCGAAGTCCTCACGCTTCTCGAAGACGATCTCCTCGTTCGCGTCCATGCCGTCTTTAATGCCGACGCCGCCGAAGAACGCCGTCAACTGGAAGTATTGATTCTGCGTCCATTTTTCAAAAGGATGGTCGTGGCATTGCGCGCAGACCATGCGCACGCCGAGAAACAACTGGGTCGTCGTTTCCATGGCGAGCTTCGGATCGCGGGTGAAGCGGAAGTAGTTCGCGGGAGGGTTCTGGAACGTGCTGCCCCGCGACGTGATCAGTTCACGAACCATCTTGTCGTACGGCTTGTTGGTGGCGATAGTCTCGCGAATCCACTCGCGAAAGGCCCACATGCCTTTGTCGCCCAGGCGATTGCGGTTGACCTGCAACAGGTCGCCCCACTTGACCGACCAGTGGTTAACGAATTCGGGCTTCGCCATCAGCTTGTCGATCATCTTCGACCGCTTGGCGCGGGTCTCGGTCCTGTCGGCGAGGAACGCGCGCGTCTCCTCAACCGTTGGCGGCAGGCCCGTCAGATCGTAGGAGAGGCGCCTCAGAAATTCGGCGTCCCCGGCGAGTTCCGAGGGTTGAAGCTTCACCTTCTCGAGCTTCGCCGCGATGTGTTTATCGACGTAATTGTTCTCGGGAAAAGCAACGCGCTCGAAGCCCTGCCTTTCGGGCAGCACCGTGACATTGACGACGGCAAGCCTGCCTTCGTAGCGTACGAGAACCGCCGCCTCGCCCTTGCGCACGGACTCGAGCTCGCCGGTGTCGTTGATCTCGGCGATGACCGGCGTGTTGCTCGAATAGAGCGCCTCTTTGGTGACGTCGCGCGTGGCGTTGTCTGCGAAGTGGGCCGTGACCTTGAACTGTTGTTTCCCGCCCGGCTTCGGCAGCGTCACCTCGGAGGGAACAATGTCGAGCTTCGTCACTTGCGCCGAAACAGGATCGCCGAATTCGGCGCCCTGCTCAATCCATCTGAGAATCGTTTTGTAATAAGGCGAATCGATTTCGATGCGAGTCCCGCCGCCGTGCGGCAACTGCTGCGTCGGCTTGAGGAGCATCAAGCTGCGGGCGGCGTCGGCGCGATTGAACCGGCGGCCGGACATGTCGTGAATCAGGGCGTGGTAATCGAACTCGGGATCGTAGCCCCGGAGCGACAGCTTGAATCCGTTCTTCCCTTTCGCCGCGCCGTGACAGGGGCCGGAAGTGCATCCGGCCTTGTTCAGGATCGGCATCACGTCGCGAACGAAACTGACCTGTTCCTGAGCTGCCGCTACCGCGCATAAGGAGATTGCAAAAAGCGGTTTCATCTATTCACCATCAGTTTCATATTCAGATCCGGAATCTTGTACTCGGCCTTCTGCTTGCGGCCGGTTTCGGGCGCGGCAGAGGCGATGCGCACGTCAAAGGCACCGGGCTTCGCAGCGACGCCGGCGCCGCACACAAGCGCGAACGCCGTCTCACCGCTTGGTACGACCACCTCAGGGCAACTTACTTCATCCGGAAGGTCCTCGACTTTGACCCGGATTTCTCCGCCCTCGAACGTCAGTTCCCGCCGAACGTTTCCCGCGATTTCGACCTTGCCGCCCGGCGCCACTTCCGCGGCCATCTTCGATAGGTGAAGCTCGTAGCCCGGGACGACCTGAAATGTGACAATCGGCGACGGGATGATGACGGACTTCCCGTCTATTTCGGTCTGCGCTTCAAGCAGCATGTCGAACGTGGTGACGGGCGTCGCGAAATTCGTGGAAACCTGGAAGCTCCCGTTATCTCCTTTCGCCGCCTCGCCCTTCAGAATTCGCAAATTTCCAACCAACCCCGCCGTCTGCTGCGTTACTTTCACGGGACCCGCTCCCGGAGCCCTGGAAATTTTGTAATCGAGCACGTACTCAAAGCCCTGCGCAATGCGCACGATCGGCGTCGACGACGAAACGGCAACGGGCAACGGAGCGCTCACCGCCATGGGCAACTGCATGTCAAGCCACGGCGCGCTGAACGTCTTCTCCTTCACGCCGCGCACCGCCACCAGCATCCCAGGACCACGCGCGACGCGTTTGATTGAAGTTCCATCGGGCATCAGCGCCTCGCCGAGCACGGAAAGATCGAGCGCCTGCGGTTTCACATCGGGACGCGCCGTGATTGTAATCACGCTCCGTTCGCGCGTTCGGCCCGTATTATCGGCGGTGAAGCGCTGCGCCGCCGCTTCAGGCGGTACGTGGCCTCCGGCCGCGGTGAACCCTTCGGGCAGATTCGGGATGGTCAATTTCAGCGCGCCCGAATACCCGCGCCGTTGGACTGCGATGGCCACCTGCGCCGTGCCTCCGGCCGGCACGTTTACGAACGGAGTGCCGAGTTCGACCGAGAAGTCCGGATTCTGCTGCATCGCCTGCAAACGGTATCCGTACAGAGGGCCGCCGCGGCCGAGCAAATCTTCCACGTGAAGGACGAGCTCCTTGACGCCGTCCGGGACCGTAAAGGGAAGCACGGGATCGACGCCGTTCCCGTCGTCGCCCACGGCGAGCTTCTTGCCCGCTCCGTCGCGCACGGTGAGAGTCGCGTCGAGCAGAGAGGTGCCGAGCGAAGCGGCGTTCATCTCAAAGACCCACTTCTGGCCGGGTTCGACACGCAATTTATAGCGGTCAACTTCGCCGGGTCCTGAAATCCGGCCGTTCATCACCGTCGCCTCAGCAAGAGCAATAGGGCCGCCGCCATCCGCCGTTTCGATGGTCTCAGGCAGGTCGCTCACGGCGAGTAGAAACGGCAGCGCGGAAGAGGATGGCACACGCACGGGCACAAATTCCGACTTCGAGTGGAAATCCGTCTTCACCTTTACCGGAGCGCTGAGGTTGCCGCCGAACAAAGCGATCTCGACGGTCTCGCCTCGCTTCCATCCGAGCGGAAACACGCCCGAAGCGAACGAATACGACCCAATCTTCAGGCGGTAGAAATTCTGCGCCTGATCGCTGAATTTCGAATCGTGGATCTGGACGCGGTATTCGCCTGCCTTAGCGAACGCCACCTCGACGCGCGAATCGACACCGAGACCTTCCGCATCGTCGTTGCGGGCGATCTCGCGGCCAGCCGCGTCGAAAATCTCAATCGCCGGGTCAATGGCGGAACCCAGACGGCGACCCTCCACTTCAAACACCAGCTTTTGTCCCGCTTTCGCGCGGAACGCGAAGTTGTCGGACTCGACGCCGGCAAGCGTACCGTTTATGACAACGCCTGTTTCGACCCGCTGCGCCTGCTCCGGGAAGTCGTTTGCCTGCTTGGGGTCCTTCGATTCGGTCTCCTCGATTTCCGTCAACTCGCCAACCGGGAACAAGACGACGTTCGAAATACCTTCAGGAGTGACGACGCGAATCGGGTAGAGGCCGGAGGGTGTGCCGGGTTTAAGCGCGACCAGAAGCGGCAGGACCGAATCGGGCCGCATCCCGCCGCCCGTGTTCGATTCGGCAAACGGATTCTTACTGCGCGCGAGCCGCGAAAAACTCGCGGGAAGCGTGGAGCGGATCTGCGCGCCCTGAACCAGGCCTTCACCCCGCAGGTAAAGCGTGAACGTCTGTCCCCGCTGCGCGCCTCGCGGATAAACATCGCGAAGCACGGGCGCGGCAGCCTGCGCGTTTGCCGCAAGGAACGCGGAGGAGGCAACAATCGCGAGCGGAAGAAGCCGTTTCATCTTTGAGACACCACTGCCCTTTCAACCGGAACCGGTACGAATTCGGCCAGGAGCTTGCCGCTCAGGTCGTAGGACCGCACCAAACCGTCGAAGCCCGCGGTAACGAGGCGCTGTCCATCCGGGTGAAATTGGACCGCGTAGATTCCCCCGCGGTGGCCCGTGCACTTCCCCACCGCATCGCCGGTTTCGGCGCTATACACGTTCACGTTTCCGACGGCGCTTCCGACCGCAACCAGTTTCGCATCCGGGCTGATGGCGAGCGCGAGAATCGGCCCGTCCTGTTTTTCGAACTTGCGGATGAGCGTGGAATCGTCCGCAATTCTCATCGCGCGCGGGCGGTCCATCATATAGAGGTATGGAATGCGCTCTTCTCCGCCGATGAGGACCCAGTCTTTGCGCGGGTGGCGCACGACGGCGTTCAGGCCTTCCTTCAGCAGGTTCACATTCTCAAGAAACATACCGGTGTTGGCGTCGGTCAGTTTGGCCGCACGGTCGCGGCTTACGGTGACCAGACGTTTGCCGTCTATTCCGAACGCCGCGCCGAAAACCCAATCTTCGTGGTGATCGATCTTGCGAATCTCTTTTCCGGTGACGGCGTCGAAGAGGCGGACGGATTTGTCCGCACCACCTAACACGATGCGAGTTCCATCGGGCGAGAACGAACCGCCGAAGAGCGTGTCGTTCGTGAGTACCGTAGACTTCCGTTGCTTGCGCGAAGCGACATCCCAAATCTGAACTTCGCCAAAGCGCGCCGGGCTTCCACCGACCGCGGCGAGCGTCTTTCCATCCGGCGAAAACGAGAGGCTGTGGATGCGGTCCGAGAGACCCGGCAACCGTGCGGCGAGGCCCCTCCCCTCTTCGTGGAGCAGAACTTCACGATACCCGGAGACAGCGATCAGCTTGCCATCGGGCGAGATTGCGAGCGCCGTAATGACGGGCGGGGCGCGGTAAACCGTGGGCTTCGAGAGATCCACGGTTTCGGTTTCAGCGGGTGAATCGTCCTTGGCGCCGGCCTTGATCCAGCGGCGAAAGAGGTCGATCTGTTCGTCCGGCAGCGGCCGGCCGCCGAAAGGCATTTGAGGTTTGGAAGCGCCGGTGAGGTAAGCGATGACGAGGGACTGCCCGGGATCGCCGGCGACAAACGCCGCACCTTTGGTTCCACCCGTCTTGAAGCCCGCAAAGGTGGTGAGCAACAGATCGGACTGCTTCGACGCCGGTTGATGGCACGCCTGACACTGGCGGGTTAGGATGGGCCGGATGTGTTGCTGGAAACTAACCGGCTCCTGCGCGAACGCGGACGCCAGCGCCAGCACGACAGCGGAAGAAGAACGCAGATATCGCATTTCAAGGCCAATTATACACGTGTTCGAGTTCGGGCGGACCCACTGTCGCACGAGGCAGGCTGACCTGGCTGAGGGAACCGGGTTCCCGAGAGAAGCACATGCCGGGAAAACGGTAAACAAAGAAGCGCCCGGCGGGGCGGTGGAAGAAGCAGAGCATGGAGGACATGGGGAATGCGTGAAGGCGAGGGCTACAAATGCGGCGGGCGAGCCGGACCTCGATACTTCGTGCGGACACCGTGATGAACAAGCCGATAAATGTAACGACGATCCGGGGACGAGTCATCGAGACGGGACCGTACACGGAACCGCGCGGTGGCGGCGGGGCAGGCCATCGTTGTTTGTGACGTGCCATTTCCAAGGAAGACGGCAGGGTCGAAAAATCGGCTTCCGCCGGCTCGACTCCGGCGAAGGGCGTCTACCGCGATCAGAGGGCCGCAGGCGATGACGAACCGTTCCCGGGCGGCACAGCTCCGCACGGGAACATGCCGGTTCGATGCGGGGTGGACCAGGGTCTGGCGTGGTGTATGGCCAGCGGTGTCCCGGCGGCGGCCGGGAATGATCAAGAAAGCGCGGTTCCGGATGGTCTCGGCCTCCCTCGGGGTGGAACTTCGCGGAGCTTGGGGTTCTCAGGCGTCTCGGCGGGGTGTCCGGAAATGGGATTAGCGTCGTTTCGCAATTTTTGTTCGTGCTGAACCGGACGGCTGGGCACGGCGGGCTTCGGGATGACGGTGGTGTCGTTTAAGTCATTATTGTTCAGCCGGTTGCCGCTGTCCGCGGGAGGTGGAGACGCGGATGTGAGCGGCCCGGGGGACGGCTCGGAAACGGGGTTGGGTGACGCCGGGGCGTCCCGTGGCGGCTGGCTTTCCCCGGCCGAGGCTTCTTCGAGGCGGGCGTCCTCGCGCAGAAGCAGAAGGTTGTCCATGGCGCGCTGGAAATTTCGCTGGAGACGGGCTTCGTAGCGGTGGACCAGGTTGAGCCCGGGCGAAAGGGAGAGGTAAGCGAAGGCTTTGGCGGTGCGGGAAACGACGTTCGGGTCGCGCTCACTGAAGAGCTCGGACTGAATGAGTTCTCGCTCGATGGACCAGGCACGGCGCATGCGCCACCAGGAGGAGACCATTTCTTCGATGAGACCGGCTTCGATGCCGTCTGTGGGGAGGAAGCGTTCGAGGAACTGACGGTGGAGTTTGTTGAAAACTTCGGCGTCCTCGCCTTTGAGGAGGATGGAGGTGGCGAGGAGACCATGGCGGTAAGCGTTCATAGCGGAACGCGCGATGCCGGCGGGAGTTTTTCGTCCCTTGGCAAGAGCACCGTTAGCACGGGCGGCATTCAGTTTACGTTGAGAACTCATTCGAAGAATTACCTTCCGGGAACAGGGTACACCGAGGGTGGCGCGGGTCAGGGGGGAGGTGCGTTGGTATCGGGTGGAGCTGGATGAGAGCAGGTGTGGTCGGAGAGGCGGTTTTTACGGGGGGCCGGGAGGGGTGACCGGTTCCCGTGCGTGGGGCGGAATTATTTCTGAAAAGTTGTGACTGCGGGACGCGTTGAAAGGGAAAGTAGTAGTCCGGGAATAAGACGAGTCAGCGAAGAGGTGGCTAGGCACGGTTTCGATCTTAGACGACCACCGAACGACCCGTTCCCCCGGTGTTTTGGGGAACGTCTCAATCCCCTCTGATCGCGGAGGGCGCGCGCCGGAGGTGTCCATGACGACTTTCGTCGGCTGGACCCAGGCGCGGGAAAAAGTAGAAAGTATCCGCCGGGAACTAATTCAGTTGCACAAGATTCCAGAGAGAGACTTGGTCTGGGATTTTACCGGCATGACCAAAGAGGCAACTGCGGGGATGATCGCCGCTTGTGCGTCGCGGAAAGCGCAGCTGCAATATATGCGGCAGAACCAGACCGGCGATGGACCGCAATCTTCCGAAAGCCCTTTGCCAGTTGAAGTGAATTTGGCAGGGCCATCCGACCCGGAGTATTAGAATCCGCTTCTGGGCCTGTACCCCGGCCGGTAGCGGAGCCTGTATTTCTTCCCCACGTCGCTTGTGATCTCGACGGCAATCTTGCGGAATCCCTCGTTCGGGTTCGGCTGCGGATAATATGTGACCGTGTACGAGTTCCCAAGATCCTCGCGGATCGATTCGAAGGCCTCCACCTGCTTCTGCCAACTCTTCGCGAAATACGCCTTGCCGCCGGTGCGGGAAGTGATGCGCCGGAATACGCTGCTTGAAATGGGGTCCTTGTTCACTTCATTCGTCGAAATGACGTAGAGCGGAATGCCCTCGTCTTCCGCCACCGCGCGCACGTCGTCGGGAGCTACCATGCTGGCGTTGTCGGGGCCGTTCGAGAACACGATGATAACCTTGCGCCCGGGCACCTTCGCGGCGTCGCGAAGCGTCAGCAGGAGCGCGTTGTAGAGCGCCGTGTCGTCGCCCACTACCGAACTCCGGAGTCCGGCGATCGCGTCGTTCCTTTCCTTCGTCAGTTCGGTGTTGCGCTTCACGTTACGGCTGAACGTGTAGATTGCCACCGAATCCGCGCGGTCGAGGCCGCGGATGAAATCGGCGATCGCGTCTTCCGCGTACACGAAGCCGCGATACATGAAATTGCTGGTGTCGAACAGCACGAAGACGTTGGTGCCGACGAAGGCGTCGGATCGCGGATCGATGCCGGGCTTCGACGGCCCTTCGGTCCCCCCGGCAAGCGTCTTCGCAGTGCCATCGTCCATCATCTGGAGGGCCGGTTTGTTGCCCTCCGCGAAGGTGTTCAACTTTTGAGGAATGCCGTCTTCGAGGATGCGGAATTCGCTGGGCTTCAATCCGTTGATGTAACGGCCCTTACTGTCGGTGACGGTAAAACTCAGGACCACCATGTCCACTTTCACGCGGAAGATGGGACGCTCCTCCTGCGCGATCAGCCACGCGGCCGACCCCGCTAAACCTAAAACCAATCCAGCCACTCCCAGCTTCGATATGAGCTTCACGCGGTTTTCTCCTAAGCTCTTTTGCAAGTTCTATTGCAATGACGCTTTTTGTTCGGCAGCGGCACCGGACCGTGACTTCGCTCTCACATCTTCGCCCACGATGTTCAACGACCGCAACAAGGCCGGCCAATCCTCCAGGTGAGAAGCGAAAATGCGCTCGACAACCCGACGGGTCCATTCCGGGATCAGAACATTGAGTTGCCCCGGAGACGCGTGAACCTCATCGGCAAGCGAAACCCAGTAGAGCGTGTTCGATTCCCAACTCTCCGCCATGATCCTGCTGGAGTAGCCCATCAGCGTGGGAAACGTTCTCAGTTTGAGTAACTCGGGACGGTAAGAATTCGCGAGCGTCGGTTTGGGGGTTCCGAAGGCACGGGAAATCGTTTCGTTCGATACCTGATTGGGAACCTCGGCGCGCAGGCGGGCGATCTCGGAGAGCAGCGGCCCCGCGGTGTCCTTCCGGCGAGCCACGGTATCCGCAGCCACGGCATACAGTTCCGCCGGCATGATGTTTTCGGCAGCGCCCTTGGCGTCGCCCGCGGCAAGCAGCCCGGCGATCGCGCGCGTCCGGGCGGGCGCTGCGTAAGCCGACAACGCGTCGAGCAACGCGGCGCGCTGGGTGGAATCGAGCGCCGCCTCGGCTAGCAACGTCTGGCCGTACCGCATGTGGAGCCCGATCCAGTGCATCTGCGCGGGAGTCGTGTTCCACCAGCGTGGAATCTTCGCGCTGAGGATCATTTGCGGAACCAGGTCGGCCCAGATCAGAGCCTGCGTCTGGGAAGGAATCAGGAAGTTCTGCTCCGCTTCGGCGAGCGCGTACGCGAGCCCGGAGAGCGACCCCACCAGGCGTCCGCCTCCGTTTGATGGCCATCCGGTGCCGAACATTTCGGTGGCACGCCATGTGTGGTTCGATCCCTGAACTCCGAGGAAATCGTGCCCCCGGACAAACAGCGGATTGGTGTAAAGGATCTGCGCTCCCGGAGGCGCGTAGTGGGCGTAATTGAACGCGACGAGCGTGTCGCGCAGGAACGGAGCCATGAGGCCGCGCGCGTCCTTAAGTTTCTCCGCGTTTCCGGCGGCCCTGTCGATGGTGGCGCGCAGGTTGACCTTGCGCTGATTCTCGACGTGCCGCTCCGTCCAGTAGCCGAAGGCATAAGCGTTCTTTTCAACGGTGGTGAGGGCCGCGCGAGGGAGTTGGATTTCGGAGATGCGCGACGCGAAACGGTTTACGAGGGCCGTGTTCAACTTCTCGCCTTTGCCCAAACTCTCCAGGTGATCGGCGAGATCGAACAGCGTTTTCAACGATACGATGTGCTGGGCCTCAAGCACGCGAATGGCGTCCTTCACCATGGTTCCGTGGGTTTCGATATCGGTGGGGTTCCCGGTGCCAGATAACAAGTCGACGAGACGGTCGTGAGGAGAGACCCCGTCCTTCGTGCCTGTTGCCTTTAGCAGGATAGTGACGCCGTTCCGGCCGCCATCGAAAAGATCCCGATCGGCGCGAATCTGCGCGAACGAGCCAAGGATGGAGGAGAGCGACGCATCCGCCGAGGCCGCGGGTAACAATCCCTGGCGCGAAAAGATTTGCCAAAGACCGACCAGCGCCTGCATGGTGCCGGCTGTGTCGGCGCGGAGCAGCTGGTCTTTTATTTTGCTGATGGCAAGCGCGGTATCCAGAAATTGCACCACCGTCTTGTCGGAGACGGCCGGCGCGTCGTTGAAGATCGCGTACTGCGATCCCATGATCTTGAAGTTACGCGCGAGCTTATCGACCGTATCGGGCTCAAGCGGCTTCGCGCGGTTGCGATCGAGGTCGGAGACCGCCATGAAGATCTTGAGCGGCTCGTTCTCGACGGCTTTCCGGGAAAGGCCGAATAGCGCTTCGAGAACGTCTTCGGGTTCTTTCCAGCCGACAGCGGACTTCGTTAGTTTGCCGTCGTATTTCCCGTGCGGGTGATTGACGAACAGGTTCTTCCAGACCTCGAGTCCACCGGGAATGTGAGCGCGGCCGTTTGCGTCCACGCGGAGACGCGTGGTTAGCAGCATCATGTCGGCGTTTGAACGGAACACGGGCCTGGCCGGACCGGGGCTGGTGACGCGGCCGCGAATGGCGGTGTAAAAACGTTTCAAGCGCGCGGGGTCCGTCAGGTAATCTTTGGCGGGGCCGCTCATTCTAGACATGGCGTCGAAGAGACTCGCGAGCCATCCATCGTCGCGCGCGAGAAGCTTCTCAAAAAACGCCGCGCCCTGGCTGGGAGGCGCTCCGGCCAGTTCCGCCCACGCAGCCGCGGTCTTCTCTCCGCCGGGAACGATGGCTTTTCCGTCGCGAATCTCGAACATGCCGCCGAAGAAATCAAGCACGTGCGCGAAAGCTTTGATTCGCGGAGCCGGCATCGCCTTGCGTAATTCCGCGGCCGTATCGCGGTCGAGCTTCGAGAGTCCCAGATACAAGCGGCAGAGGGAAGGATCTGAAAGGAAGTTGTCGATGAACTCGGCGCCCTTTTCCTTGCCGGTCAGCCAGTAGTCGGCGCCGTACATGACGGGCGCGCGGGTCGGATGATAGTCGTAGGTGAACGGGCGGTTGGTGCGCAGGGCCTGCTCGAGGTTAGCCAGCGGGAAACCGGAATCGGTGGTGAGAAAGGCACGGCTGGCGTTGACGGTCTCGAGGACCACTTCACTGCCGCATCCGCCGCGCATGCGGTAGCCAATGATGCGAAGCAGATCGCCAGCTTCCTTCGATTCGCAATTGGAGATTTCAATAACCTTTTTTTCGCCGGCCAGTTTGTCGAGTTCGCGGGCCTGCGAAAGATAGCGGTGCACCAGCTTCAGGTACTCGGTCTGCTCGAGCGCATCGTTCGAATGGGAGGCCTGATAGCCGTTGGTGACCACGTTCCGGGCCAGGGCGGCAAGCAAATCGTCGGGACCGAGGTCGCTTGAAACCGCAGCCATGCGGGCGAAGGAGCGAAGCGGTCCAGGAATCTCGATCATCCCCGGGCCGTCAACCGCGGACGAAGCGGGGGCGGCCGGAAGATCAAGGCCCTTGCCGTTAGCGGCGCGAAACGCATCGAGACTTCTCGCCGCCGAAGCGCGATCGCCAGCCAGCAGATCGAGTTCGGCCAGACGCCTGGCAACCGCCTGCGTCCGCGCTGCGTTCCCCGCATTCTTCAGAGCCGCCAGCAGTTTCCCATAGGCCGCGCGCGCGCCCGGGTCGCTGTGCCGGTCGAGAAACTCAGCGTAGTTGGCCAGCGCCTGGACATCGTTGGGGGAATTCTGGACGACGCTCGCCAAGGCGGCTCGCACCCCGGCGGCATCGCCGGACCTTTCCATTTGGCGAACGTCCTGCCCGAGGCTACCTGGAGCGAACGCGGCGCAGACAAGAACAACCGACAGCAACACCTTCATCGTGCTACCCCCCCAATTCCGTGATACTCGATTCTAGTGCACACCCACAGTACAAGACAACTGCGCGGATGTAAACAATCGAATAGTGGGCCGGATCGCCCTAATATTCTCGTTTCGTCTTTCTTCGAGTCCCCAAGCGTCTGTATGATAGAAGACTGGAGGAGAACATTTGATTCCAACCGCGCCGGCGCTACTGCTGCAACTAGACATTTTAGAAATGGTGGTCCATTCAGGCCCGCTGCAGCAGGCGGTCCTGGCCGTGCTGGTTTGCTTTTCGCTGTTTTCCTGGACGGTCGTCTTCTCGAAATGGAGCGGCCTTCGCGCCGCGCGAGACGCCAACCGGAGATTTCTTCGCGCGTTTCGCAAGGCAAACGGCTTCGACGCAATCGTCGCCGCGAGCGAGCAGTTCCGGCCTTCACCGCTCGTGGCTGTGTTCGACTTCGGTTATGAGGAAGTGGAGCGCCAAATGAAGACACGCCAAGGCGTGAGTAATACGACGTCGATCGAGCGAACGCTGCAACTGGGCATCAGCGAGGAAATCGCGAAGCTTGAGCGAAACATGAACTGGCTGGCTACCACGGCGTCCGTCACGCCGTTCATCGGGCTTTTCGGGACGGTTCTCGGCATCATCCGATCTTTCCACGATCTGGGACAGCAGGGCAGCGCCAGCCTGCGCGTGGTTGCGCCGGGGATCTCCGAAGCGCTGCTGGTAACGGCGGCCGGTCTCGCGGCGGCAATCCCGGCGGCCATCTTCTATAACCATTTCGGGCACGCCATTAAAGAGATGGGCGCGCGCCTGGACGATTTTTCGCTTGAGTTCATGAACATGGCGGAACGGAGCCGCGGAGAGTAGCGATGGCATTCTCACAAAGCGGCGGCGGAGGAGGCGGGCGGCGAAGATCTCACGGATTGCCGTCACTTTCCGAAATGAACGTCACACCGTTTGTAGACGTCGTGCTCGTGTTGCTCGTCATCTTCATGCTGACGGCGCACGTGATGGAGTTCGGGATCGAGGTTGAGGTTCCGAAGGTCCGTCAGGTGAAAGACACAGCGCAGGAGTTGCCTGTCGTGACGATTACGCGCGCGGGAAAACTGTACTTGAATGACAAAGAGGTGAATTACAACGAACTGACCGGCCAGATTCAGAAGAGATTCGGAACAGGCAAAGGCGTTTATCTGAGGGCCGACAAACAGACGGTTTTCGACCCGATCGCGCAGGTCATGAGCGTGCTGGGAGAAGCCAAGATTCCGGTGAACGTCGTGACGAAGCCGGTCGACGCCGCGGATGAGAAGGGCCGCTAATGGCAGCGCACGCGGTCATTCTGAATGAGAGGGACTCGATACGAACGCCTCTGTTCGCGTCGATCGGAATGCACCTCTCGCTGCTGGCCTTCGCGCTGGTTTATGGATATCTGAGTACGCGCGGCAAAGTTTCCTGGGGCGACCCGAATTCACTTGGGGGCGGAGCGGTCGGCATCAACATTGTGAAGCAGATTCCGCTGCCGTCGCGAGGCGGAGAAGTGAGCCGCGTAGCGAACGACACGGACTCCGCGGTGCCCGCGCCCCCGGCCGAGAAGACGAAGCCCGTTCGTGCCGCGAAAGACGCGCCGAAAGACGCCATTTCAATCAAAGGAAGACCCGAGCCCGCGCAGAGGAAGCGATTCAGCAAAGGCGGGTCATTCCTGAAAGACGACGCTCCCAATCAGGTCTACAGCGCTTCCGGCCGCGCGCTCTCGTCGCCCATGATTGGGCAGACCGGATCCGGCGGAGTGGGCGTGGGCACGGGGACTCCGTTTGGAAACCGCTTCGGCTCCTATGTCGACCTGTTGAGAACGCGTGTCGCGGAGAAATGGCGAACGAACGACGTTGACGCGCGAATCCAGACCGCGCCGCCGGTAATTGTGACGTTCACGATCCGCCGGAACGGCTCGACGACGAATGTGCGTGTGGTGCAGCGCAGCGGGAATACGCTGCTCGACGACTCGGCGCAGCGGGCGGTCTACGATGCGAGCCCCTTTCCACCGCTTCCCGCCGGATACGAGCGCGACGATGCGACAATCGAGTTCTGGTTTCAATTGAAGAGATGACCAAGAAAAACACACTCGCCCTTAGCGCCTCGCTGCTGACCCTTGCAGGCGCGATCGGCCTCGTCGCGCAGCAGAGCGACATCCTCATCAAGCTCACGCAGGGCGACCGTCCGGTGATCGCCGTGATTGATTTCCGCGGCGCGGCGGGCGCGACGGATCACATGAACGCGCTGAACCAGACGCTGTTCGGCGATCTTGAGAGTTCCGGCCTGTTCAAGATGGCGGCAAAAGCCATGTATCCGGTGGAGGTTCCGCAGCGGCCTGAGGATTTCAAAGCTCCGCTGCCACCGCCCGCGCCGGCCCCCGCTCCAAGAGGGAAGAAGGGCCGCGCCGCGGTTCCGCGCGTTCCGGTTTCAGACGACCCGCCGAAACCAATCAGGCAGGGACCGTGGCTCACGGACTGGTCGGCGCCGCCGGTCAACGCGAACTATCTGGTGTTCGGATACGCCGCCGTGCAGGGCGATCAACTCGTGTTGTTCGGATGGCTCTACAACGTGGCTCAGCCGAATGTATCCGCCGCTCACTTGCTGGGTAAACGCTACTTCGGGGCGATCGACGCCGCTGGAGCGCAACGGGTGGCCCATGAATTTGCCGCGGATATTATCGCTCAATTCGGCGGAAAGACCCTGTTAAACAGTAAGATATACTTTGTGTCGGATCGCACGGGTTCGAAGGAAGTCTGGTCGATGGACCCGGACGGGTCGAATCAGAAGCGCTTGACGTCGTATAATTCCATTTCGATTATGCCTGCCGTGTCACCGGACGGAACAAGGATCGCATTCACCACCTTTGCCAAGGGCAACCCCGCGATTTATATTCATTCGGCGGAGACGGGCAGACGTTTGCCGTTCTATAATCAAGTTGCATCCATGAACGCGACGCCGGATTTCACGCCTGATGGCAAAGAAGTCCTATACTCGTCAACGGCGAGCGGGTACGCTCAGATTTACGTGGCCAACGTGGATGGCGGAAACTTGCGGCGCATTTCGACGTCGCGCGCAATAGAAGTGGAACCCAAGGTGAATCCGAAGAATCCGTCCGAGATGGTGTTTGTTTCCGGGCGGTCCGGGCCACAGCAGATATATAAGATGAATCTGGACGGAGCAAACGTTGAAAGGCTGACGACCGGAGAAGGCGAGGCGGCCAATCCGGCGTGGCACCCCGACGGCCAGTTGATCGCGTTTGCGTGGACACGGGGCTTCGAGCCAGGTAATTTTAACCTGTTCCTGATGGACGTCGCTTCGCGGCGAGTCGATCAATTGACCCATGGCGCGGGCCGTAATGAGAACCCCAGTTGGGCGCCCGACGGCCGTCACGTCGTTTTTTCGTCAAACCGCGGCGGGTCTTCGCAGATCTGGACCATGCTCGCGGACGGTACCCAGTTGCAAAAATTAACCACGCAGGGCCGCAACTCTACCCCTGTGTGGGGCAAGTAACCGACGTTAATATTTAGGAGAAAGAGCTCATGTTGAGTCAACGCAGTTCCACTACGAAGAAGCTGAGTTTCATCGTTTTGGCGGTAACATTGGCGATGTTCGCGGCCAGTTGCAAAAAGAAGGGCCCCGCGCCGCCTCCCCCGCCTCCTCCGCCGAAGGTAGAGCAGCCGGTGCCGCCGCCTCCACCCAAGTCTCCCACGGCGCAATTGACTGCCGAGCCCCGCTCCATCGAGCGCGGCCAATCTTCCACCCTAACGTGGAAAACGACGGATGCGACGGACGTCTCGATCGCTCCGGGAATTGGCGCGGTTGACGCGAACGGCAATCGATCCGTATTTCCGAACCAGACCACTACTTACACACTGACGGCGAAAGGTCCCGGTGGCTCCACGACTTCGACCGCGACGGTTAACGTGACGGCGCCGCCGCCGCCACCGCCGCCACCGCCGCCGCCCGCCAAGCCGGGTCTCAACGAGCGATTACAGGCGATTCAGGACGCGCTGTTCGACTACGACAAGAGCGCCATTCGCGAGGATGCCCGCTCGGTGTTGACACGCAACGCGGACGCGTTGAAGTCGATCCTGTCGGATTTTCCGAACGCAACGATCGTGATCGAAGGCCATTGCGACGAGCGCGGCTCCGCCGAGTACAACCTCGGGCTGGGCGACCGCCGCTCGACGGCCGCGAAGGAGTTCCTGGTTCAACTGGGAGTTTCGGCGGACCGCCTGAAGACGATCAGTTACGGCAAGGAGCGCCAGCAGTGCACTGAAGGCAGCGAAGGTTGCTGGCAGAGGAACCGCCGCGCGCACTTCTCCGGGCAGTAAGCCGGAAGCGAGCATTTGCAGGATTACCGGGACTTGTGTTACCTGCGCAAGCCCCGGTACGTATTTGTATTGAGGAGACTTTGCATGAACTTTTGGCGGATCGCGCTTCCGGCGCTGACCCTTCTGCCGCTGCTGATGGCCGCGCCGAGCAAGGAGATCGTCGAATTGCAGCGCGACGTGGCTTTGATACAGGACCAGCTTCGGACGCTGCAGCGCGCCTTCGACGAAAAATTAGCGGCATTAACCGTGCTGACACAGCAATCGCTGGACGCGGCGAATAAGGCCAACACGGGGGTGGCCGTTCTAGACGGCGGCGTTCGCGACCGGCTCAGGGAGCACGAAAAGATCGTAGTGGCTCCAGTCGCGGGAGTCGGCGCGAAGGTCGACCAGATGGCAGGCGAGTTCAGCGGCGTGAAAGAGTCCATGACGGATTTGCTTTCACGCATGAGCAAGCTTCAGCAGCAGGTTGTGGACTTGTCTTCGGCCGTGAAGACGATGCAGGCTCCGCCCGCTCCTCCGCCCGCGATTGTAGCTCCGGCCGGCGCCGCGCCCACGGCGGCCGCCGTTCCGCCCATACCAGCCGCCACGCTCTATCAGAACGCGATGAAGGACAAGTCGGGCGGCAAGACCGACCTGGCGCTTCAGGAATTCAAGGACTACATCACGTATTATTCGAATACGGAGCTCGCTCCCAATGCGCAGTTCCATATCGGCGACATCTACTACGGCAACGGGGACTATGAGAACGCGCTGCAAAATTTCGACCTCGTCCTAGAAAAGTTCAACGAGAACAACAAGACCGACGATGCGCGCTTCATGAAGGGCAAGGCGTTGTTGAAGATGGACGAGCGGAACAAAGGCGTGGCTGAGTTCCGGCAGTTGATCAGGGACAGCCCGCGCAGCGATCTTGCCACTAAGGCTTGCGCCGAAATCAAGAGGCTTGGTCTCTCCTGCGCCGCGCCGGCGAAACCGGCATCCAAGCGGAGATAGTCTCACCATGGGTCGCGAAGCGCTTTGCTCCGCCAGTTGGCGTGGAGAGGAGGGCCGCGGAAAGGCGCTGCTTGAAACTGCCTCCGTTGTCTTTCGCGGCGACTTCCGTTTTGACCTTCCATTCCACGAGATCAAGTTGGTTGAAGTCGACGAAGGCCGTTTGCGGCTTACGGTTGCGGACAGCATCGCGGTTCTCGACCTGGGCGCGGAAGCCGCGAAGTGGGCGGACAAGATTCTCCATCCTCCGACCTTGCTCGAAAAGTTGGGCGTCAAGCCGGGGATGTCGATTTATGCGGAAGGCGTGAATGGCATTGGGACTTCGGAGCGTGGAAAGAACCACGACCTCATTTTCTTTGGCGCGGAGACGGCCGCCGCACTGAAACGCTTGCGCGTTCTCGCCCGGTGGATCAAGCAAGACGGCGCGGTATGGGTAGTCTATCCGAAGGGCGTCAAGATTATTCGTGAGAGTGAGGTGATGGCGGCGTCGAAAGAAGCTGGACTTGTGGATGTCAAGGTCGCCAGTTTTTCGGCGACTCATACGGCGCTGAAGCTGGTGATTCCGGTGGTGAAGAGAGTTAAGCGCTGAATGCGACGGATGCTGGCGGGTGATGAAGCTAAGGGCCCGTCAGGATAGCTGTTCCAAGTCCGCACACGGAACTGTGATGGCGTGGGCCAGGCCGCAGGCGACGGCTCGAGTGAGGGCGGCGCGGGAATTCATTAGACTTGGGCGATGGCCGTTGAGGTCCTTGCGCCGGTCTATGGGAGACCGGGCCTAAGGCACCGCAAAACCGGATTTCGAGCGCGGTCATGTGTTGAGATCCTCTCACTGCTGCTCCAGCCGCTCCCGCACGAACGCCGCCAATTCCGCGCTCCGGTACTCCCCCGCGCGCACTGCGAATCTCGGCTTCGACTGCCACAATCGCGCCGCCACGCCCTGCCAGCTCGGGGCGCCTTCGCGTTCAATCTGGACCACCGCGTGCGCGCGGTCCAGATACAACCGCGCCGAGTCTTTGAAATCCGCCACGGCCGGATCAGTTACCACCACGTAAATTTCCGGCCTCAGAAATTGCAGAATGCTGTTCGACTCGACAATCGCGTTCACGCTCCCGTCCAATATCTCCCGCACCGCCGGCATCGCGTGTCCAAGCTCCCCGGCCCTCGTCCTCAGCCAGAACGACCGCTCCGCGCCGGCCGCCAGATACCGTGCGCTGTCTGTCCGGCCCGACGCCTCCGTTTCCTCCGTCAACGCGTACGGATGATCGAGTTCCACTTCACAGCCGCACGCCTCCCCCTCGGCCGAACAGATCCCGTGGCCGAGTTGCGTGATCTTCATCGCCGTCCAGCGCAGTTCCGGAAGCGCGGCGATCAGCTCCGCCATCACCGACGTCTTGCCGATATTCCGGCTATGCCCACCCACGACAGCCAGCACTCAGGACTTCCTTTCCCTATCAGCTTCCATCCCGGCGACGCGCCGCTTCAGATCCGCCAGCGTTCGCCACATCTCCGGCAACCGGCCGAGGTTCGCCAACTGTTCCAAATATTGCTTGAGCGGCCGCGCCGGCGTCCCCCACACCACTTGTCCAGCGCGCACGATCTTCGACGTCAGCACCCCGCAGCCCGACCCCAGCACCGCGCGCGACTCCACCCGTGCCTTGTCGCCGATCCCCACCTGCCCGCCCACCACCGCGTAGTCTTCGATCACCACGCCTCCCGAAAAGCCGGTCTGCGCCGCGATCACGACGTGCTTCCCAACGCGGCAGTTGTGGCCGATGTGCACCATGTTGTCGATCTTCGTTCCCTCGCCGATCGACGTCACGCCGAGCGCGGCGCGGTCGATGCAAGTGTTCGCCCCGATCTCGACATCGTCGCCGATTTCAACCCTTCCCACCTGCGGAAACTTCTGATACCGGTCCTGCTCCATGACGAATCCGAAACCGTCCGCGCCGATGACACACCCGGAATGCAGGATCGCGCGGCGGCCTATGTCGACATCTTCATAGATGGTGACGTTTGCATGCAGCACGCTGCCTTCGCCGATCACGACCCGCTTTGCGACGGCGCAACCCGGTCCGATGGAGACGCCCGGTCCGATCTCCGCGCTCGCGTCGATCGCCGCGGTGGGATGAATTCCCGCGATGAACGGTGGAGACGGCCGCAGGCGCCCGATCGCGTGCGCGAACGCCGTACGCGGAACCGCCGCCCGGATGAGCGTGCGCCCGCTTCCCTCCGGGAATTCCCCAGGCACAATGATCGCTCCGGCCGCCGACGCTTCCAGTTGCTTCGCGGCCTTCTGGTTACCCACGAAGCTCAGATCCGAGGATCCCGCCGTCTCAAGCGGCGCGACGTCCAGGATCTCCTTTTCGCCGTCGCCCTCGAATGTGGCGCCCAGCCATTCCGCCAGTTCTCTGACGCGCATGACCTCTATAGTATCGTGTGTCATATTGATTGCATGAACTTCGATCATACAGAGAAGGTTCGGGACCTCCAGCGCGGCTTACAGGAGTTCATGGACCGGCATATTTATCCGAACGAAAATCTCTACCATCGTCAGATCGCGGAGGGGGACCGCTGGCAACCGGTTCCCATCATCGAAGCGCTCAAACCCGTCGCCCGCGCGGCCGGTTTGTGGAACCTGTTTCTGCCGCACAGCGAGGACGGCGCGGGTCTGACCAATCTGGAGTACGCGCCCCTGTGCGAGATCATGGGGCGGTCGCCGCTGGCACCCGAGGTGTTCAACTGTTCCGCGCCCGATACGGGCAACATGGAAGTGCTGGCGCGCTACGGAACCGCGGAACAGAAGGAGCGCTGGCTCAAGCCGCTGCTCGCGGGCGAGATCCGATCCTGCTTCGCGATGAGCGAACCCGCCGTCGCCTCCTCCGACGCCACCAATATCCAGTCTTCGATCGTCCGCGATGGCGGCGAGTACGTGATCAACGGGCGAAAATGGTTCAGCTCCGGAGCGGGCGATCCCCGCTGCAAGATCGCGATCTTCATGGGCAAGACGGACCCCTCCGCCCTAAAACATAAGCAGCAATCGATGATTTTGGTGCCCATGGACGCGCCCGGTGTCACGATCGAGCGCATGCTCAACGTCTTTGGATACGATCACGCGCCGCACGGTCACGGCGAGGTGAACTACGTGGACGTGCGGGTACCGGTTTCGAATCTGCTGCTCGGCGAGGGGCGGGGATTCGAGATCGCGCAGGGACGGCTCGGACCGGGCCGCATCCACCACTGCATGCGTCTGATCGGCCAGGCAGAGCGGGCGCTCGAGGCCATGTGCCGCCGCGTGAAGTCACGCGTCGCTTTCGGCAAGACGATCGCGGAACAGGGCACCATCCGCGCCGATATCGCGGCATCTCGAATGGAGATCGAGCAGGCGCGACTGCTGACGCTCAAGGCCGCGTACATGATGGACACGGTGGGCAACAAGGAGGCGCGCGCGGAGATCGCGATGATCAAAGTGATCGCGCCGAACATGGCGTTGCGAGTGATCGACCGGGCGATTCAAGCGCATGGCGGCGCGGGTGTCACCGACGATTTCCCGCTAGCCGCGATGTGGGCGAACAACCGCACGTTGCGCCTGGCGGATGGCCCCGACGAGGTCCACGCGGAAGCCATCGCGAAGATCGAGTTGAAGAAATATTCGTAACGCAGGCCGCTAAGCCTGCCACCAGCTCCATGGAACTTGCCGGCAAGATCATCGTAGTCACCGGAGGCGCGAGCGGCATTGGCCGCGCGCTGTGCCGCAGGTTCGCGAAGGAGAATCCGCGCGGTCTCGTCGTGGCCGATCTCGACGCCGCGGGCGCCGAATCCGTGGCGCGCGAAACGGGCGGCATCGCCGTCGCGGCCGACGTATCGGTCGAAGCCGATATTCGCAACCTCGTCGAACGCGCCACCGAAACGTACGGCCCGATCGACCTCTTCTGTTCGAACGCAGGAATCATGGTAGCGGGAGGCGAAGAGGTGAAGGACATGGATTGGGATCGTATCCTCAACGTCAACGTGAAGGCTCACATCTTCGCCGCCCGCGCGGTGCTGCCATCGATGCTCGCGCGCGGCGAAGGCTACCTGCTGCAAACCGTGTCCGCCGCGGGCCTGCTCACCCAAATCGGCTCCGCGCCCTACTCGGTAACGAAGCACGCGGCGCTTGGCTTCGCGGAGTGGCTCTCGACTACCTACGGGGACCGTGGCATTCGTGTTTCGTGTCTGTGTCCGCAGGGCGTGCGCACGAACATGCTGCTAGACCCCGCGCGGAACCGCGAATCCTTTCTTGTGGAAGGCTCGCTTTCGCCCGAAGAAGTCGCCGAATGCGTCGTGGCGGGATTACGCGAGGAACAGTTTCTGATTCTGCCGCATCCCGAAGTGGCTGAATACTTCCGCCGGAAAGCCTCCGATTACGACCGATGGCTGCGAGGCATGCGCCGCCTTCAGGCGAGGGTGGCTGACCAGAAGAGGCTTCCACCCGCGGAAGGTGCAGGCGCTGAGCGCAGCTAAAATAGGTGCGAGAGTTGGAGCTGTACATGAAAAGGCCCGTCCCGGTGGAATCCGCCTCTTCATTAATCGACGACAAGATCAAGGAACTTGGAGACTGGCGCGGGAAGACGCTCGCGAAAGTACGCAAAATCATACATGAGGCGGATCCTGAGATCGTCGAAGAGTGGAAATGGATGGGGACTCCGGTCTGGTCCCAAGGCGGCATTGTCTGCACGGGAGAGACGTACAAGAACGCCGTCAAGATGACATTTCCCAAGGGAGCCGCGTTGAAGGACCCTTCAGGTCTATTCAACTCCAGCCTCGACGGGAATGTCAGGCGCGCCATCGACGTCCACGAAGGCGACAACGTCGATGAGGCGGCCTTGAAGGATCTCATCCGCGCCGCAGTGGCACTCAATCTCAAGAGCAATCCGAAGCCCCGGCGAGCGAGCAGCAAGCGGGCCGACTAGCTTGATCGCAGGCCCGGCCAAAATCTCTTCTAATGGGCGAGGAGCTTCGGCACCGCCTCTTATGGAACGCCGTGAATCCTTTCTGCTCGAAGGCTCGCTTTCGCCCAAAGAAGCCGCGCTCTCGCCCTCAGGCAAGGAAGGATGGCTCGCCAAGGGCCGTTATGCTAACATGAAGTCAAATCGCGGCAAGCTACGGAGAGGTGGCTGAGTGGTCGAAAGCAGCGGTTTGCTAAACCGTCGTAGGGGGAAACTTCTACCGGGGGTTCGAATCCCCCCCTCTCCGCCATATACCTGTCCGTAGGTGTCTCTTC
>SHUI01000029.1 GCA_009697455.1 Bryobacterales bacterium | reverse complement strand
ATCATTCGAGTTCAGCCAGGCAAACGCAACATCAAACGGGTCGAACAAACGGTCCAGGGCAAGCGTCGGCCGGTTCTGGTCGGAAAATACGGACGTGATGGAGTAATACGGCGGGCCCCAGATCAGGAAGTGATAGTCATTCCAATAGGGCGTGGTATAGTAAATGCCGTAACCACCGCGGATAACAGTGCGTCCCCCGCCAGGCGAGTAGGCGAAACCAAAGCGCGGTGCGAAGTTGTTGCGGTCCGTCGGGTGGAGTCGCGTGATAGCGCCGGCTTCGCCGATCCGGCGAAGTTTCTTGGCGTTGAAGTCGAAATACTGCATGCGTCCGTTGACATCCGTCGGCGACGGCAGAAGCTCATACCGGACCCCGAAGTTGAACGTAAGGTTCTTGGTTGCCCGGTAATCGTCCTGTGCGAAAAAGCCGAGGAATGAAGTATGCAGGTCCTGAAAGGCCGTGCCATCTCCGCTATCGCCGCGGAACACGTGCCCCAGCATGAAGTCGGCTGCCGCGGCGCCCTGCGGCAGCGCGCCGCGGGCATCCGGACGCACGCTAAATTGGCCTGTGAAATTGAACTTGGGAGCTTCCCAGCCCGTGGTGTTCTGTTTATAGAGGAACTTCCGGAATTCTCCGCCCATCTTGAGAGAGTGTTTCCCGCGGATCCAACTCAGGTTGTCGGCGGCGTGGAACATGTTCTCGATCTGATAGATCGCCGTCTGGTTGCCACCGAAGGTCGCGAGCGCGTTCATGCTGACGTTGGGCGGGCCAAAACTTTCCTTTATCGCGGTGATGTTACGCAGGCCAAGGTCGCGGGCGATGTCCGGACCGAATGCACCTTCGGGCAAGCGCCCCAGGTAAGTGCGGTTGTAGCCAAATCGCGCCTCATTGATCACGCTTGGCGAAAACGTATGAGTTTCGGATATGGCCAGGTTTCGGTTGGTCTGTGGAAAATTTCCTCCGCCAAGCGGGTGAATCGTGTTTTGGAACTTCGTCTCCTGTGCAAGCGAGAAACGGTAGTACGCCGTATCGCGCGGCGAAATCACGTGATCGAAGCGTCCGTGATACTGATCCCAGTCCCAAGGGTCGGTCACGGGCTTCGTGGTGTTGAAGCGCGGGTCGCCGGCGACGTTCGCCACGGGAATATAGGGAGTCAGCTTTTGGGCCACCCTCGATTGCCGCGATGCCGGAATCAGATTATTCGGAAACGGAATATTCCCTCCGCTTGCATCCACAATCTGCGCGGGCGAACCGTCGGCGAACCGCAGCGAGTTGAAGTCTCCCTTCAGCCAGTCCTGCGAGGGATAGAAGGCATTCTGAACGCGCGTCAGCCTCTGCCGGAGACCTTCGTAGTTGCCAAAGAAGAAGAGCTTGTCCCGGATGATTCGGCCGCCCAGTGTTGCGCCGAAGTTGTTTTGCCGGAAACTGCTCTTTCCTGCCAGATCGAAGAAGTTTCGCGCATCCAGCCGCTCGTTTCGGAGGAACTCGAACATGGTTCCATGAAACGCGTTTGCGCCGCTCTTGAGCGCCGTATTGACGGCGACCGGGCTGAATCCGAACTCGGCACTGAATGTGTTTCGCTGTACCTTGAACTCCTGAATCGCGTCTACCGAGGGCCGGATGCCGGGCTGCCCCCAACGCGACGCTCGCGTCTCCACTCCATCGAGCAGGAAGCTCACGAAATCCAAACGCTGGCCCGAAATGGAAGCCGATGTGTCCTCGCGGCCAGTCCAACTGCGTGAACTGTCTCGCGAAGTCGCCGACGGAATAACACCCGGCGTGAGCTGTGTGAGTTGCATGAAGTTGCGTCCGTTCAGAGGCAGGTCTTCAATCGTCCGCTGGCCGATCACCTGGCCGAGCGCCGCGTTCTGGCTTTCCAAGAGCACGCCTGACGCTGTCACCTCGACCGTTTCCGCGACGCCGCCCACTCTTAGCGCCAGACCAACGCGGACACGCTGTCCAAGCAGAAGTTGAAGGTCCTTTGAAACAACGCGTTCGAATCCTGGTTTTGCCGCTGTCACGCTGTACATTCCGGGCCGGACAATGGTGAAGGCGAAGTCTCCCGAATCGTCGCTTGTCCGTTCCGTGGACACCTTGGTGTCCTGGTTGGTCAGGGTTACGGTCGCACCGGCGACAGCGGCGCCAGTTTGATCAGTGACAGCGCCCAGGATATCTCCCGTGGTTGTCTGCGCCCGAAGGGATGGAACAGCAAGCGCGGACAGCATCAGGAAAATGGACGACAGATTCAGCACCCGGATGGCGGCAGAGCGTCCGGGGCCGGCGTTAGACGAAGAAACGATGTGCCGGTTCATACAGCAACTCCTTCTGTGAAGATCGCCCGGGGTTGGACCGGGCGGTTAACGAGGTTTCTCGCAGGACGGTGCTGCAGAATCTCAAGAACGGTGCGCGCGGATTTCTCGCGCATTTCCCGCAGCGACTCCTCGGAATAGAAGGCGCTGTGCGGGGTGATAATGCAGTTGAGATGGGCAAGCAGTCGCGGATCTGGGGAAGGCTCCTGTTCGACGACGTCCAATCCGGCGCCGGCCAGGTGTCCCTGGTGGAGCGCCTCGGCCAGCGCGCCCTCGTCCACTATCGGCCCGCGGGCGGTATTCACCACCACCGCGCCCTTTGGCAGTTGACCAAGCGCGGCGGCGGAGACCATGTGACGCGTTTCAGCGGTCAGGGGTGTGTGGATGGAGAGTATGTCGGTCTGGCACAGGAGCGATGAAAAATCCGGAGCGCGAAGCAGACCGAGAGCCTTATCGACCCCGTCCGGGCGGTGGGGATCGTAGAATACCACCCGGAATCCAAAAGCTCTGGCCCGGAGCGCCACCGCGGTTCCGATGCGCCCGAGACCCAGAACGCCAAACGTCTGTGTCGAGGAACGGCGAACGGGTTCCGCCGAGCGCCAGTCCCATTTCCCGGAACGGACATTCGCGGCAGCCGGAATCACTCTTCGGGAAAGGCAAAGAGCCAAGGCAAGGGCGTGGTCCGCCACTTCCTCGGTGCCGTAGTCCGGAACGTTGCAGACGAAAATACCAAGGGCAGCGCATTCTTCAATGTCGACATTGTCGAATCCGACGCCGTTACGCACGATCGCGCGGCACCGGTCGAGTCTCCGAAGCACGGGCGCGGTAAGGTCCACATGATGCCAAAGCAAGATGCCGTCCGCATCGGCGCAAGCCCGTACGGCTCCTTCGGGCGACGAGACGCAGGCGCGGCTCAATCGGCAGTGCCCGCGGAGGACTTGCGCCTCCACCACGGCATCTGCCGAGTCTGGAACGACGGCCGAGTCCAGTACCGCCACGTGTGGCGCTCCGGCAAACGGGGAACTCAAGACATCGGCGGTCAAATTCAGAGCTCGCCCATTTGCGCCCGAAGTCATGCTTGCCGCGAAACCTTTTACTCCATCGGTCGGCATTACAATGTAACATGTTACATGCTTATCTGGTAGCTGTCAATATACTGAACTTTCTTGAGATCTCTTGCACGAAACATGTTAGATACAAAAAACGTGCGAGAATTGTTACGTGGCTGGTTTCCCGGGCGCTCAGCAGGCACCACTTATCGTAAAGAGCAGTCTTGCCAATCAAGCCTGTGAAGTCTTGCGTCAACAGATCATTCAAGGCACCCTTCCACCTGGGCACCGACTCAACATCCACGAAATTGCCGTCCAGCTTGGCATTAGCCGCACACCCGTCAAGGAGGCTTTCAACCGCCTCAGCCTCGACGGCCTTCTGACGATTCACCCTCAGAGCGGCACATTCGTTTCCCGCTTTAGCATCAAACAGATACGAGAGATCTTTGAGGCGCGCCTGATGCTCGAATTGTGGTCCGCGCCCGCGCTTTTCGACGGCGAAAGCCGCTGGAACGCGGCTGATGCCGAACGGCTGCTGGCGCGTTGTGAGGAACTATTCGAATCGAGCGGGGAATTCGACTTTGCAACATTCGCCATCTGCGACAGAGGGCTGCACACCTCCATCGTGAGTGCGTCCGGCAACCGGCGCATTTCGATGATGTATGAGTCGGTTTATCCGTACCTGCAAATGGTACGTGTCTACTGGGGCCGCTCACGGGAGCGGGCGCTCCGCTCGCATCGGGAGCATATCCGGATTGTGGATGCGATCAACCGCCCTGATGCCGGGGCTGCGACGGAACTGCTTCGCGGCCATATCGCCGGCAGCCAGGAAGACATCATCCGGCTGCTGACGGACGACGGAAGCGGAATCATCACGTCGCAGGGAGAGGCGGATAATTGAAAGCCCCGCGGCAGGACCCGCGGCCGCGCCGGAACTCCCCGGCGGCGCCTCGTAACGCGTACCGCCCGGTTACGGATCTCGTGCGGGGAAACGCGGAGGACGCGGCGCATTCCGCCTTATTGCGGTAGTTCGGAGAAACCAAATGAAGCTCACTGTTCTCTGCATGATCTTCGGCGCTCGATCGCTGTTTGCGCAACCCGCGCCATTTCAAGCTCCGTCGGATGTAATTCACGAACAGAACGTCCCATTCCTTCCCTCGAGGGCCCAGAGCCCTGTCTTGGCGATGGACGTGATTCGTCCTCGCGCCGCCGGAAGCTACCCGGGCGTGGTCCTGATACACGGCGGCGGGTTCAGCGGCGGGGATCGCAAGAGCATGCTGCCCATGGCCGCGAAACTGGCGCAGTCGGGCTACGTCGCCGCCGCCGTGAGTTACCGTTTCACGCCCCGCTTCCAGTTTCCGGCGCAGGTGCACGACGTAAAGGCGGCCGTCCGTTTCCTCCGAACGAATGCCGCGCGATTCTCCTTGCACCCGGAAAAGATGTGCGCCGTGGGCCAGTCCGCCGGAGGGACGCTTGCGCTCTTCCTGGGAGTCACCCGCGGACTCGCGCGTTTCGAAGGCTGGAGCGATTATAAAGACGCTTCGAGCAGAGTGGATTGCGTGGTGAATTTTTACGGGCCATCGGACCTGATCACCGTGTATGCCGGCAGCCGTGACGCGGCGGAGAAGCTGCCTCCGCTCGTCGGAGGGCCGCTTCCATTTGCGCGCGATGAGCACCTGCGGGCGAGTCCGCTTCAGTGGGTGACGCCCGAAGCCGCACCCGTGCTGTCGATCCACGGAACCCTCGACTTGAATGTCCCTTATCATCAATCCGTCGCCATGCAGGAGAGGTTGCGGACCGCTGGAGTGGAGGCGGAACTGGAAACCGTCGAACGAGCCGGGCATGGGTTTCAGGGCGCGGACGCCGAGCGCGCCCACCGGGCGTTGATGCGTTTTCTCGATAAACACCTGAAGCCTTCCGCGGACCGGTGGACGGTGCTGCTGAGCGATCATGGCGCCGGCGCCAAGCTGGTGGCCGTGGGCTGGCCTTCGGGCAGGATTCTATGGCAAGTGCCCAATGATCGCGGTCTCGACGTGCAGGCGTTGCCTGATGGGCACGTCCTCTTCACGAACGATGCCAAAAGCAAGGTGGTCGAAATTGATGAACACCAGAAAGAAGTTTGGACGGCGGGACCCGAACAGGGGCTGCGCAAGCCGTATAGCGTGCAGAGGCTGCCGAATGGCAACACGCTGATAGGCGATGTGGATGGCGCTCGCGTTCTTGAACTCTCCGCCGGCGGCAAGCAGGTCTGGAAATGGGAGAACCCCGGAATGGCTGGACTTTGGCCGCGAATGGCGCGGCGAACGGAGGCCGGCACCACGCTGGTGGCCTACCAGCAAGCCGGCGAAGTATGGGAAATTAACCAGGCAGGGGAAACCGTGTGGCAGTACAAGACCGCGAAAGGACGCCTCCCCTATCAGGCGATCCGCCTCACAAACGGAAATACGCTGATCGGTCTGGTGGACCCCGGCGAGGTTGTGGAGGTGAATCCCGCCGGGCAAATTGTCCGGTCGATCGGCGGGGCGAACAGTCCTCTCCGGCTCAGTTGGATTGCCGGCCTGGCGCTTCTTCCTAACGGCGGAATGATGCTGGCCGACTTTACTTCGCGGCGCGTGGTCGAAGTGGATGCCGCCGGCCGGATGGTGCACGAGCTTGCCGATATCCCCTGGTCCGTTGCCAGCATCGCCGTCGCGCCCAACGCACCGCGGCAATGATTTCCCGGGCCTTGCGCGCGGCGGAATCGCGTTCGCAGTCCCGTTAGATTAGAGTGGTCCATTGGAGCGCGTTCCTTATCAGGTAACATCCGCCGCGGCGCGATACGCGGGCATCGACACTCTGCCCGTCTCCGTACTTCTGGAGAACATTCGCAGCATGTACAACGTTGGCGCGTTTTTCCGCACAGCCGACGCGACCTCCGCGGAGCCCCTGATTCTCTGTGGAATCACCGCCGTGCCGCCACACCATGGAATCTCCAAAACGGCATTGGGGGCGGAGGAGACGGTGCGCTGGGAACGTTTCGAAGATTCGCTATCCGCCGTCCGTCTCATGAGGGACCGTGGTTACGAGATCGCGGCGGTCGAGACCAGTCAACACGCGGTGGACCTGTTCGACTGGGTTCCGAGGTTCCCGGTGTGCGTGGTGTTCGGGAATGAAGTGGACGGTATCACTACGGCGGTTTCGGAGTTGTGCGACACGCACGTGCGGATTCCCATGCTGGGTTTGAAGCACTCTCTGAACGTTGCCACGGCGGGCGGCGTGATCCTCTATGAACTGCTGCGGAAATACCGTGGCTTGGCATCCTCAACACTCCACAACCAGCGCGTGCTGCCATGACGTGCTCAACGCCCGGAAGTCCAAGCGCCAGTTGCTCGACTGAGACGGGTTGATGCCTGTTGCCGCGTTGCAGCAGTTTGGAGGCCGCCCCGTAGCTCCCCGTTGTTTGGCGGGTAAAGGCTGCTGACCCGATTCCCAGACTGTCATGGTACTTTGTAGGCCCACCGCATATTGCAGTTCAAGCTCTGTGAGTCCCTCACGAAACGCTGTATTGATGCCATAGGCTGCGTCGGCTAAAACAACTCGGCGAGTGACTTCTGAGGTAACCGCCGCCCGGATCTGGTCCAAAGCGATTTCCGGCTTGGTCTGGAACTCAACTGAACCTCTTCCGGGACTTCTGTCTTTCTCCGGCGCTCGGCATCTTCGGCCCATTCCTTGGGACGATACAAGCGATACCCGATGGGCAAACTCGAACTCCAGGCCGCCAACGACGGGCTCACCTACCCGGCAGTTGTCTTGCTCGCCCACTTGTCCGCGGTATTGCCGCGCGACTCCGACCGAATGCTCGGCGTTCCATGGCCGGGAAAATTGGCTGCGCGCTTGATCGAGTACCTCTTCGTCACCCCATGGCGCCCTGGCCACGAGATGGTGCGGTGATTGCCGCATCGGTTGGACTCGCGTAGGATCCAATCGCGCCGCCATCGGCTCAATGCTCTTGCGTTCCCCAGCCAGCAACAGTCCCTTGCAGCCTGGCTCAATCAGTTACCTGCCGCTGCTTCCAGGCGAAAGAATCGGCGCCTTCCAACCAACAACAGGGACTTGGGTACAGCAGCGGGCTACCCTGATTTCTTGAGGTAGCCCACCACAGAGGTTAGTGCCAAAACGACAGCTCTCTTTTCCACCGAGTCTCAGGCAAGGTCGTAGCGATCGAGGTTCATCACCTTGTTCCATGCAGCCGCAAAGTCCTTCACAAACACCTCCTTCGAGTCATCGCACGCATAGACTTCCCCGAGCGCCCGGAGCTGAGAGTTCGAACCGAAGACAAGGTCGACACGGGTCCCGGTCCACTTAAGTTTGCCCGTCGCGCGATCCCGCCCCTCAAACAAGCCTTCGGTAGAGGAGGGCTCCCACTTCGTGCTCATGTCGAGCAGGTTGACGAAGAAATCATTCGTCAGCGTCTCGGGCCGGTCGGTGAGGACACCGTGCTTGGACTGCCCGAAGTTCGTGTTCAGGGCGCGCATGCCGCCGACGAGAACCGTCATCTCGGGGCCAGTCAGCCTGAGCAGCTGTGACCGGTCCACCAGCAGCTCCTCCGCCGGTCTCTGATCTCCTTTCCTTTGGTAGTTGCGGAACCCGTCCGCGGCCGGCTCCAGTACGGCGAAGGAGTGAACATCGGTCTGGTCCTGCGAAGCATCCGTGCGCCCTGGCGAGAAGGGGATCTTCACGTCGTGCCCATCCTTTTTCGCGGCTGCCTCGACGCCCGCGCCGCCGCCCAGAACGATCAGGTCCGCGAGCGAGACCTTCTTCCCGCCGGACTGCGAGGAATTGAACTCCTTCTGGACCGCCTCCAGCGCCGTAAGGACTTTCGCCAGTCCGGCGGGCTGGTTCACTTCCCAGTTCTTTTGCGGCTCGAGGCGAATGCGCGCCCCGTTCGCCCCGCCGCGCTTGTCGGAGCCGCGGAACGTCCCCGCTGACGCCCAAGCCGTGGTGACCAGTTCGGAGATCGACAGTCCGGATGCGAGAATCCTGGCCTTCAGAGCGGCAATGTCGTGCTCCCCGATCAGTTCGTGATCCACAGCGGGAACAGGGTCTTGCCACAGGAGGGGCTCGGCCGGAACGAGCGGGCCAAGGTAGCGCGAGAGAGGTCCCAAGTCGCGGTGCGTCAGCTTGTACCATGCCTTGGCGAACGCGTCCGCGAACTCCTGCGGATTCTCGCGGAAGCGTCTTGCAATCGGCTCATAGATCGGATCCATCCTCAAGGAGAGATCCGTGGTGAGCATGAACGGAGCGTGCCGCTTTGCTGGATCGTAGGCGTCGGGAACGGTGCCCGCTCCAGCCCCGCCCTTGGGAGTCCACTGGTGCGCTCCGGCCGGGCTCTTCGTGAGCTCCCACTCGAAGCCGAACAGGTTTTCCAGGTAGTTGTTGCTCCATTTCGTTGGGGTCGTGGTCCAGGCGCCCTCCAACCCGCTGGTGATCGTCGCGGCGCCATTGCCGCTGCCAAACGTGTTTTTCCAGCCGAGACCTTGCTCCTCGATGCCGGCGCCCTCCGGTTCGCGGCCGACATATGTGTTCGGGTCGGCGGCGCCGTGGGTTTTCCCGAACGAGTGCCCGCCGGCAATGAGCGCAACGGTCTCCTCGTCATTCATCGCCATGCGGGCGAACGTCTCGCGGATATCGCGTGCCGCCGCGACTGGATCCGGCTTTCCATTCGGCCCTTGCGGATTCACATAAATCAGGCCCATCTGAACGGCGCCGAGAGGATTGTCGAGCTGACGGTCGCCGCTGTAGCGCTGGTCCCCCAGCCACGTGCTCTCAGGCCCCCAGAAAATATCTTCTTCGGGCTCCCAGATGTCCGCGCGCCCTCCGCCAAAACCGAGCGTTTTGAAGCCCATCGACTCCAAGGCGATGTTCCCGGCCAGAATCATGAGGTCGGCCCAGGAGAGTTTCCTGCCATACTTCTGTTTGATCGGCCAAAGTAACCGGCGAGCCTTATCGAGGCTCGCGTTGTCCGGCCAACTGTTGAGGGGAGCGAAACGTTGCGCTCCGGTGCCTGCCCCGCCGCGGCCGTCGGCGATGCGGTACGTACCGGCGCTGTGCCAGGCCATACGGACGAACAGCCCCCCGTAATGGCCATAATCGGCGGGCCACCAGTCCTGCGACGTCGTCATCAAGGCGTGGAGGTCCTTGACTACGGCATCCAGATCGAGGCTCTTGAACTCTTCCGCGTAGTTAAACTCCTTGTCCATCGGGTTGGACAGCGGGGAGTGTTGGTGTAGGATCTTCACGCTTAGCTGATTCGGCCACCAGTTGGCATTCGCCTGGGCCCCAGCTTGGGTGGGTCTGAACGGGCACTTCGCTTCGGTTGACAAGTTTTGCTTCTCCTTCAAAAAAAGTATTGTTGCGAACTACAAACCGGTCCTGGCGCCTCATTCGCGCCGACGCTTGCGGCCAGGCTTGCTGACGCTGGCCACACAGCTACGAAACTTTCCGGGACGCGCGCGCCGGAGCGCACTTCGTGCAGAGCCCCCGGAAAATGAGTTCGCATTCGCGAAGAACCCGCTTACCGATCGAGCCCGAGGCTGGCCTGGGCACGTCGTACCACTCAATGTCCTCAACCTTTCCGCATCGGTCGCAGATGAAGTGGTGATGCCGCATGCCTTTCGCCTCGAATCGCGCGGCGCGGCCCTCGACGGCCACATCACGCACCAAACCCGCCTTCACAAGGTCACGCAGATTGTTATAGGTCGTGGCCCTTGAAGAGCGTGGATCCACGCGGTTCACGGCTTCGAAGATTTCCGCGGCCGTGGAATGCCTGTTCTGTTCCATCAGGAATGCCATCACCGCGTAGCGCTGCGGAGTGCACCGAAGCCCACTGCCTTCCAGGGACCGTCTAATCGCCTCGGCGTCCATCAATAATTTAGATTATATCTAATATGATATTTTGTCAAAATATTTGCAAGCGGGGGAGCGCCTGAACCCGGATCCGGCGCCACGGTATCCTGCATGCGTCGACTGGCTCGCGAAGCGCCCGCCGGGAAACAAATGGGCTTACAAGACGGGGGAAACCAACTTGATCGGCGTCCTGGTCAATCAGGCTGCCGGCAAGTCTTTGGGCGCCCATCTGAGCGGGAACATCGGGAAGCCACTTGCAATGGAGGAAAGCGCCTACTGGGACCGCAGCGGTTCCGGGTCGGAGATGGGGGCTGTTGCCTATCGGTGAACCTTCGCGACTACGCCCGCTTCGGCCAGTTCATTCTGGATGGTGCTAAGATCGGCGGGAAATCCATGTTCCGGACGACTGGCTTGTTTTCATCGATCGCTCACGGCAACTTGTGATTTCCACCATAGGCGACTGGCCCACTGCAACCGATTCGGTGACGCTGCAACCGGTACGCGCCTCCTTTTGGAGAGCCGTACAGGCAGCTATCGATGGAGGAAATTGACGGCCCGAGCCCAAAGCTCCCGTAAAACGGCGATGTCGCGCGGAATCGGGAGACCGGGTTTCCCAATGGCCGCATGCCCTTCTCAAGCACCATCTTAGGAAACTGGTCAGTGCCACACAAATGTACTTAACTTGCCAGTGTGGCTTCGAACGCGCCGTCCATAAACAACAACGGTTCGAGTCCGAGCGAGTTCATGCGAGGGCCCGGAATCAGCGTACCGGTAAGATTTAGCGGGTCGCCGCTTGCGATGGCGAACCGCTCGCCGGTCATGAGGGATCTGCGCGATGCGCGCAACGCTTCGACAGCCTCGGGCAACGCGTACTGCTCGCCCACGTAGCCTGCAACGAACCGCCCGCCTCGGATCTCGCCGCGCGCTTCCATGCGCCGCAACTCCACCAACAGGTCCCGCCACGGCGGCGCGAGCACCTCGCGAACCAGCAGGTCGCGGAAGAGAACTCCCCATCGCAACAAGAGTTGGCGCGCGAACTTCTCTGGCGCAGGCTCGACAGTCCCGGCGTCAAGCAAGCTCCAGCGCCCCGCCGCATGCCTCGGGCGCGACCCGCGGCCCTTACCTTCGCCGCGACGTCTCTTAGGATCAAGCAGCGATCTGAGATTTTCGAAACCATCGGCGGTTACACGGCCGTCCGCTGTCAACTCCCAGAGCGCGTCTTCCACTTCGCTTGCAAGGCGGCCCGTGACTTTCGTGAGATCGGCGAAGAAGGACGCACCGCGCTTCTCAAGCGCAGCCAGCACTTCACAAGCCGCGTGCGATAAGGGTCCAGACACGGACGCGCGTGAACGCCTGAGCCATCCAGCGTCTTCCCGCAGAAATAGCGACAGCGGCGCCGATCGCGTAGGCCGCACTCGCGTGGCCGCTCCACTCTCGCTCAGCCGTCCCCACATCACTTCACCGGAAAGGCACAGCGTGTCGAGAAACTCCGGTCCGTAGTGCCCTACTCGCGCGGGCAGCACCTGCGACTCCCACGCCGCCGCCGGAATTTCATAGCCCTGCAACTGACGGATTACCTGGAACAGGCCGTCCGCGCCATGTAACTGCGTGCCTGGAGCCACATGTTGCCAGCGGCAAAGGAAGCGGACGAAATCCGCGCTCGAAACCGGCTCGATCTCATGGCGCAGTCGTCCGAGCGTCAGCCTATGAATGCGCGCGAGAAGGCGCCGGTTGCACCATTCGGTTTCTCCCGCCTGCGCGCGTCTGAAGTTCCCGCGCAGCACCTGACCCTCGCCTTCAAGCTGCGCAAGCGCCATGTCCACGGCTGCGCACGTCAGCTTCAATCGCGCCGCCAGTTCCTCCGCCGTCGCGGGACCGGTCGACTCGAGCCAGCCCCGCACTATTTCCGTGGCACAGGCTTCCCTGCCGCCGTCGAGCAAATTCATTCGCTCGGCAGCAACCCAGAATCCGTCCACCACGTACGCGCGGCGGGCGAGCGCAAGTTCGGTGAACCAGCCGTTCCACTCCGGCACCGGCGGCAGAACCAGAAGGGTCAGCAGCGCGTCGTGGACTTCGTCGGCATCCCGCGCCGCAGGCCAGGCTTCGGAGGCGACCTGCTCGATCGCAGCCGGGTCCAACGCGCCCACGCCCCTCCCATCGTCCGGCTTGAGCGTGCGGCGCAATTGAACCGCGCGCGTGCGGCGCTCCTCAAGCGGAGCGTCGTCCAGGAACGCGTACGGGTTGGCGTTGAGGATCTCATGCGAGAACGGCGAAGGCTCGGCGGTATCCACGGAGACCGTCCGAATCGCGCCGGACTCAATGCCGTGAAGGACGGCGCGCAGCCCTTCGATGTCCATGGCTTCGTGGAGACAGTTGTCGATGGTCTCCTTCACCAGAGGATGATCGGGAATGCGTGGTTCGCCCGAAAGGTTCTCGGCGCACGCGGCCTGGTCAGGAAAGACGCTGGCCAGCAGATCGTCGGCTCGCATGCGTTGAATCGGCGGCGGTACTTTGCGGCCGCCCGAGAAACGCGGGATCGCCAGCGCGCGAGAGGCGTTCCATCTCCAGCGCGCCGTAAACATGGGCGCCGCAAGCAAGGCTTGCGTCAAGACATGGTCGACCGTTTCCGTCTTGACGAAACCGAAAATGATGTCGAGTGGAAATGCGTGCTGCTCGGCAAGGGAGATGACGATGCCGTTATCCGTGGCTGCGGCTTGCAATTCGAAATTGAATGACCGGCAGAAGCGCTTGCGCAGCGCCAGTCCCCAGGCCCGGTTGATGCGCGCTCCGAACGGCGCGTGAATCACAAGTTGCATGCCGCCGGCTTCGTCGAAGAAGCGTTCGGCGACGATCGTCAGATCGGTCGGCATCGTGCCTAGGCCTGCGCGGCCGGCGGCGATGTACTCGCAGGCCTGCTCCGCGCCGCGGCGGTCAAGCCCGCACTCGCGCTCGAAGAACCCGGGCGAGTCGCCCAATTCGCGGATTCGCGAAACCGCGCGGGAAAGCTCGATGGTCCGCCCGGGTGCTTCGCCGTTCCAGAATGGCACCGAGGGCGCGGCGCCACGCGCATCCTCCACGCGAAGACGGCCCGGTTCCACGCGGCGGATGCGCCAGGACGTGGCTCCGAGGAGGAATACGTCACCGGCCAGACTCTCAATGGCGAAGTCTTCGTCCACGGTGCCAACGACCATGCCTTCCGGCTCGGCGACCACCTGATAGTTCGCGTTGTCAGGAATCGCGCCGCCGGAAGTTACCGCGGCCAGGCGCGCGCCGCGCCGTCCGCGAATCCGGCGGTTGATTCCGTCGTGATGGAGGAACGTGCCGCTACGGCCGCGGGCCGTTGTAATGCCTTCGGAGAGCATCTTGAGAATCGCGTCGAAATCGGCGCGTTCGAGATTCCGGTAAGGGTAAGCGCCGCGGATCATGGCGAACATTTCGTCCTCGCCCCACTCACCGCAAGCGGCCGCCGCAACCATCTGCTGCCCCATGATGTCGAGGGCGTTTTGGGGGATCTCGAGACTGTCGAGATCTCCGGACCGGATGGCGCGAATCAGCGCCGCGCACTCCACCAGATCGTCGCGCGTGGTCGCGAACAAGCGGCCCTTCGGTATCGCTCCCACCCAGTGGCCCGAGCGGCCGAAGCGCTGTAGGGCGACCGCGATCGAACGCGGCGAGCCAATCTGAACAGCCAGATCGACGGTGCCAATATCGATGCCGAGTTCGAGTGACGCCGTCGCAACCACGGCCTTTAATTCGCCCGCTTTCAGCTTCTCTTCGGCGTCCAGGCGCAGCTTCTTCGCAAGGCTGCCGTGGTGAGGCAGCACCACGCCCGCTCCCAGACGCATGGCGAGATTGTCCGCGACCCGCTCGGCGAGGCGGCGCGTGTTGACGAAGACGAGCGTGGTTCGATGCTCCCGAATCCACTGCGCGACGCGGTCATAGATCTCGCCCCACATCTCATTGGTCGCGACCGCGCCCAGTTCGTCCTTCGGGACTTCGACAGCAAGGTCCATTTCGCGCCGATGGCCAATGTTCACGATGCGCGCGGCGTCCCGCCGCGAACCGCTCATGAACCGCGCCACTTCCTCGATGGGCTTTACGGTCGCTGAGAGTCCGATGCGCTGCGGCTTCCCCGCGAGGGCGTCCAGGCGGGCGAGTGTCAACGCGAGGTGCGAACCCCGCTTGTCGTCCGCGATGGCGTGGATCTCGTCCACGATCACGGTGCGCACGGTACTCAGCATTTTGCGCCCGCTGTCAGTTGTGAGCAGGATGTAGAGCGACTCGGGCGTGGTCACGACCACGTGCGGCGGCTTCTTCACCATCCGCTGACGTTCCCACGCGGGCGTGTCGCCGGTACGAACGGCAGTACGGATTTGCGCGGCAAACCCGCCGATCTCCGCGAGCGGCGTTTCGAGGTTCTTGCGGACGTCGTTACTGAGCGCCTTGAGCGGCGAGACGTAGAGGACCTCGGTACGGTCGGCGAGACCGCCAGCCCGAGCGGTCTTCACGAGCGCGTCGAGGCAAATGAGAAATGCCGCGAGCGTCTTACCGGAGCCTGTGGGGGCTGAGATGAGGACGTCGCGGCCGGCGCGGATCTCAGGCCATCCCAGCGCCTGCGGTTCCGTGACGCACGCATAGCGGGCGCGAAACCAGGCGGAGATAAGGGGATCGAAATCGGATAGCGGCATCGGCGGCGCTCTTGCCAGTCAATCATAGCGTAGGCCGGCTGACGCCTTGGCTCTCAACGCAGAGGTGAGATAAAAGCAAGGACGTCAATCATGACCTCTACCCAATCTCGTCTCTGATTCTACTCCTTCGCTGGGTCTCTTCACGCTTGGCCGGTGGTGCTGTTTCCCAGCGGTGCGGCGTCGGCGAAACCCGGGTAGTCACCGATAATGAAAAGGGGCCACAATCAGTCTGCCTGACGCACTCAAATCGCAAATGGAAAAAGCCGCGAGCGCGGAAGGAAAAACTCTCTCGGAAGTGATACAGGAGACCGCCGAGCGATACCTGAACCACCGCGGCATTGATAGGCTCTTGTACTTATGGCGTTACAACACAGACGGAACGTTGTGTCCTCCAGGCGATACATCTCCTGTTCCACCGCCCTACCTACTGTTGCCTCCAGATGGAAAATTCCCGGCGCTCATTGAATGGAATGGCCGTCAATATGAGCATCTGCGAATGGGAATATTCATTGCCAGGGATGCGACTGATTGGGATGTAGCAGATCTGTTCGACAGACTGTCACCGGAATGGGACGGACACACCAATCTCAAATTCAATCGGGCCGTGTATCGCGCCCTTGCCGTCAAAGCCGTGCGTCACAGAGGCGCGGCTCCAGTCGCCAAAGTCCTGGACTTTGTAAGTGGTACCGGTCTGGGCTTCTCCGTGTTCCGCAAGCTATTTCCCCGTGCGAACCTCTGCGCATTCGATCTTTCTCCCAAGATGGCTTCGCGCTCAAAGAGGAAAGGGTACTGTATGAAATCGTTGTCAAACAATAGGCTCCGGATTCCCGATCACGACATCGACCTTGTTGCCGGCGCTTTCGTGCTCGGACTCCTCCGAGCCGATTTCTGGATCCATGAACTGAGCCGGATCCTCGCGCCAGGGGGAGTCGCATCTTTCAATCTATTTAATCCCCCAGCCGGCTGGGAAGCACGGTTCAGTAAGTTGTTCTCCGGTGCTGGAATACCACTCTGCCACGACGCTCTGTCTACTTTTTCTGGCGGCGGCAAAGAAGGGAAAATGCATCTCCTGATTGCACGGAAGCAATGATCCCGCTCTCCACTGCGGCGCAAAGCCTTACGCTTCATCACATGGCCGTAGACGGCGACATTGAAATCGCGATTTCCCGCGGTAAGAGTCAGTGGTCAGTGCTTCACACCAAATTCCTGGTGCGGGGCCGTGGAGCCATTTCTTAAGGCAAAAAAAAGGCCGCGCCCCCGGTAAGGAGCGCGGCTTCGAAACTGCGGAACTGAAGCTGGACTTAGTAGTCCATGCCCTCGGGACCGTGGCCGCCGCCACCAGCCGGGGCCGACTTCTTCTCGGGGATCTCGCAGATCATCGCTTCGGTCGTCAGCATCAACGACGCGATCGACGCCGCGTTCTGAAGCGCGGTGCGAGTCACCTTGGTCGGATCGATGACGCCTGCGGCAACCAGATCCTCGTAGGTTTCAGACAAGGCGTTGAAGCCGTAGTTCGGGTCCTTATTCGCGCGGACCTTCTCCACGACGATTGCGCCTTCGCTGCCCGCGTTGGCAACAATCTGCCGCAGGGGCTCTTCGCAAGCGCGCCGAACGATATTCACGCCGGTCTGCTCGTCGCCGTCGATCTTCAGGCCCTTCAAGGCGCTAGCCGCACGCAGCAGAGCCACGCCGCCGCCGGGAACGATGCCTTCCTCGACAGCCGCGCGCGTCGCATGCAGGGCGTCTTCGACACGTGCCTTCTTTTCCTTCATTTCGGTCTCGGTGGCCGCGCCGACCTTGATGATCGCCACGCCGCCCGCGAGCTTCGCCAACCGCTCCTGCAATTTCTCGCGGTCGTAGTCCGAAGTGGTCTCGTCGATCTGAGCGCGCAACTGCTTGATGCGGCCCTCGATGTTCTTGTGACCGCCCGCGCCGTCCACGATGGTGGTGTTGTCTTTGTCCACGGTCACGCGCTTCGCGCGGCCCAGGCGTTCCAGAGTAACGGCCTCAAGCTTGATGCCCGTCTCTTCCATAATGGGCGTGCCGCCCGTCAGGATGGAGATGTCTTCGAGCATCGCCTTGCGGCGGTCGCCGAAGCCCGGAGCCTTCACCGCGCAAGCGTTCAGCGTACCGCGCAGCTTGTTGACAACCAGGGTGGCCAACGCTTCGCCTTCCACTTCCTCGGCGATCACGAGCAACGGCTTGCCGGAGCGGGCGATCTGCTCGAGTACCGGCAGCAGATCCTTCATGTTGCTGATCTTCTTCTCGTGGATCAGGATGTAGGGGTCTTCAAGGACGCACTCCATGCGCTCGGCGTCGCTGACGAAGTAGGGCGAGAGGTAGCCGCGGTCGAACTGCATGCCTTCCACGGTGCTCAGCTCGGTTACCATGGTCTTCGATTCTTCGACCGTGATGACGCCGTCTTTGCCGACTTTCTTCATCGCCTCGGCGATGATCTCGCCGATCTTCGAGTCGCTGTTAGCGGAAATCGTGCCGACCTGAGCGATCATGTCGCCCGAGATTTCCTTGCTCAGTTTCTTGACTTCCGCGGTTACCATTTCGACTGCGCGCTCGATGCCGCGCTTCAGCGCCATCGGATTTGCACCGGCCGCAACAGCCTTCACGCCTTCACGGAAGATCGACTGGGCCAGAATGGTGGCCGTTGTGGTACCGTCGCCGGCCACGTCGGAGGTCTTCGAGGCCACTTCGCGCACCATCTGCGCGCCCATGTTCTCAAGCGGATCCTTCAAGTCGATTTCCTTGGCCACCGTCACGCCGTCCTTGGTGATGGTCGGGCCGCCGAACTTCTTTTCGAGGACGACATTGCGTCCCTTGGGGCCGAGCGTCACTTTGACGGCGTTGGCCAATTGATCGACGCCGCGCAGAATCGCCTGCCGCGCGTGTTCGCTGTATATAATCTGTTTCGCCATTAGATTTCTCTCCAGAATTAAACGTTTGCGCGGGTTCCGGCTACTTGTTCAGAATCCCCAGGACCTCGTCCTCACGCATGATCAAAAACTCATCACCCTCCAGCTTGATGTCGCTGCCGGAGTACTTGCCAAAAAGGATGCGGTCGCCGACTTGAACGTCCAGCGCGACCAGCTTGCCGTCATCCAGGCGCTTCCCTTTACCCGCGGCCACAACTTCGCCTTCCTGAGGCTTTTCCTTGGCCGAATCCGGGATAATGATGCCGCCCTGGACGGTTTCCTTCTCCTCGATACGCTTGACTACGATGCGATCGTAGAGTGGACGAATATTCATGAACTTCAACCTCCAAGAGTTGACTTTTGCTTTGCGGATTTGAGTCGATGCATTAGCGTCGCCTCAGCACTTCATTATTAGCACACTTCACCTAGGAGTGACAACATTATTTTGTAAGCTATTGATATAAATATGGTTGAAAGAGAATAATCAGCAAGGGCCCCGACACGTAGCGTCGAAAAACCGTCTAGCGGCAGTTGGTTAAGCGGCTTTGGAGAGTCAATTTTCGGGCCACGCCACTTCAACAACCCATCCTGGGGCTCACTGGAAGTACGGCGAGCCGTCGGAACGGAAGCTCGTGCCGCGCCGCCACGGGGCGGGAGGCATGTGCCTGAAGGCTTCCTCGTTCAGTTCGACGCCCCAACCGGGTTTGTTCGGAATCTCCAGGTAGCCGTCCTTCTTGACCATCAGCGGTTCCTTGAGCACGTCCTTGCGCGCGCCGGAATCGGGGGCGGCGTATTCGAGAATGAAGAAATTCGGCGTCGACGCGGCGAAGTGCACGTTAACGGCGGTAGCGAGCGGGCTCATCGGGTTGTGTGGGGCCACCATGATGAACTGCGCTTCGGCCATGGCCGCGATCTTTTTCATGGTGAGAACGCCGCCGCAACAGCAAATGTCGGGCTGCACGAAATCGAGTGCCTGGAGTTCGATCAGAGGGCGGAACTCGTGAATCATGTAATTGCATTCGCCGCTCGCGAGCGGGATGTTGACGTGATCGGAAATTTTCTTCATGGCGGCGAAGTTTTCCGTGCGAATCGACTCTTCCATCCACATCGGATTGAAAGGCTCAAGCGCGTGACCGAGCCGGATGGCCCGCGCCGCCTCGAAGAACTTCGCGTGGACGTCGACACCGATATCGACATCGGGCCCGACAGCTTCGCGAACGGCCCGCACGTGCGCGACAGTCTCGCGTGTCGCCCGGTTGTAGGGCATTTCGCCGGGGGCCTGGATTCCCATCTTGAGAGCGGTGTACCCGTAGGTCTCGACCATCTTCTTCGCGTTCTCGCCCGCCTGCTGTGGCGTGGCGCCTCCAGTGCTTTGGTAGGTTCGAATCTTGTTGCGCGTGCGCCCGCCGATCAACGCCCAGACGGGTACGCCCGCGGACTTTCCGGCGATGTCCCAGAGAGCGTGCTCGATGCCGCTGATGGCGGAGTTGACGATCAGACCACCGGGGAAGCGCGTGGTGTTGTACATTACGTCGAAGAGGTATTGCACGTTACGGGGGTCCTGGCCGACAAGCCAGGTCGCGAAGTCTTCGATCACCTTGATTGTGGCTTCGTCGGGACCGGCAGAATAGGCTTCTCCGATTCCATAAATCCCTTGGTCCGTGAGGATCTTCACGTAGACCCAGTTGCGGCTGCCCTCGCCGACGAGGAAGGTCTTGATGCCCGTTATTTTCATCGGTCCGTTGTTGCCGATTTTGCCGCCATCGAGAGGCTGCAGGCCGCCCGGGAATCCGCTGCTGGCGGATCGCATACCGCCTCGGCCGCGCGCGCCGGCGGGTCGGGACGGCTGCTGTGCCTGGGCGAAGCCGGCGGCCGCGAAGCCGGCGGCCGAAAGAAATTGTCGTCTCCTCATTGGTTGCCTCCACTGCGAATCGGCGCGGTGCATTTTCAAATCTTCCGGCCCGCCATAGTATACAACAATGCAGCGGAGCCGATGCCTTACGGTTGAAAGATTGGAAGGTCCGAACACGCCGCGGGCATTTCACCGCGTCGCTGGGATTGCGAGGGCGCGGAAGCGCCGGACGACAAAAGGCGATCGCTTGCCGCCCCTCCTACAGGCCACTCCGGCGGGCGCAACCCTACCTCAAAATTTGAGGTCATTCGCTTGACCGGCCAGGAGTGCCGTGCTCCTGCCGTCCCGCCGCGTGTTAGATTGGATTATTCGATGCTTCTTCGCCTCTTCCGTGCCGCCGTCTTCCTGGCGGTGACCGCTGCCGCTCAACCGAAACCGGACCTCAAGCCGTCCGAGAACCGGCCCCCGGCTCCGCCACAGCGCAACGCCGCCGCGCAGCGGAACGAAAACGTATTCTTCAGCCGCATCGACACAAACGCGCAGAAGGAACTGGGCATCCGCCTCGGCGACAACGTCACGGCTGTTACGCAGCCAGCCGTCGAAGTCAACACGTATACCTCGGAGCATGGCCGCCCCGCCGCTGAACTCAGCGTCCTCCGGCCGGCGGCACCGGTTACACAATGGCATGGAGAGCTTTTCGAGACTCTTCAAAACAGCGTCTTCAACGCGCGCTCGTTCTTTCAGGTGGGTGACCTGCTGCCGTCCCGCCAGAACCAGTACGGCGGCAGGTTTTCCGGCGATGTGAAAGGACTTGGGACTCTCACAGGCGGTATTACCAATCGGAAGATCCGCGGTATGGTGAACGGCAACGTGCTGGTCCCGCTGCCCTCCGAGCGTACACCGCTCGCGACCGATCCCGCCATCCGCGCGGTTGTCCAGCGCTTCCTCGCCGCTTACCCGGCCACGCTTCCCAACCGCACCGATTTCGACGAGCGAGCACTGAACACAAATTCGCCGCAGACTATCGATGAGCTCGACGCCAATCTGCGTCTCGATCGCGACGTCGCCCACGGCCGCCTTAGCCTGTCGCACGTCATCTCGCGCCAGACCGTCCATGCATTCCAACTGGTCGCGGGCCAGAATCCCGATACGGAGATCCATGGGCACCGCGCCCGTGCCACTTACCGCCGCGAGTTCTCCGCAAACTTCGATGCCGCGTTCGGAGCCGGTTTCACCCGGGGAAGATCCAACCTGCGCTCGGAACCGAACGCGGTGGGGCCCCGTGTGCGAATGGGCTACCAGATTGAAGAACTCGGCCCTGATTCCGAATACCCCATCGACCGCGCTACTAACACCTACCGCGCGGGCGCTGTGTTCAGAAAGACGGTTTCTGACGGCAAGCACGTCCTCACTTGGGGCGGCGATTTCTACCGCTATCAACTGAACGGCACCGAAACCAACAATCAGCGCGGCCTCTTCTTGTTCATCAGCAACTATGGGCGCACGGCGATCGAGAACCTCCGCGTGGGGGCGCCTAGCCAATACGAAGTCACTTTGGGTCCCATGGGCAGGGGCTACCGGAACTGGGAAGTGAATGGTTTCGCGGCGGATCAGTGGAAGGTCAACAGCCGCGTGCAGGTGTACTACGGTCTGCGCTACAATCTGGTCACTGCGCCCACGGAAGTGAATCGCTGGGAACAGATACCCTACCACTGCGATTGCAATAATTTCAGCCCGCGCTTCTCCATCGCCTTGCGCGCCGGCGGCGACTGGGTCATGCGTACAAGTTATACCGTTTCTTTTGGTCAGATCCTCCCGGTGACGTTTCAGCAGATTCGCTACAATTTGCCAAACGTCCGATACCTTCAGATTCAGTCGCCGGATCTGCTTCGGCCGCTCGCCGGAGTCGACCTTAACAGTTCGAATATCCGGAGTTCCCCTACCTTTTTTTCTCCGGGCATGGTCTCGCCCTACTCACACCAGTACAACCTGACTTTCGAGCGGCGAGCCGGGCAACGGTATCTGTTCCGCGTGTCGTACGTGGGCAGCCGCTCTTTCAAGGCACTAAACGTATATATTCAGAATCGCGCCGTGCCCGTTCCTGGCCTGCCCCTCATTACCGCGAACATCGACCAGCGCCGCCCCGACGCCCGCTACTACGAAGTCAAGACCATTCTGAATGGCGGCATCGCGTACCTGGACGCCGGGCAGATCTCGATCGAGCGGACGCTTCACCGGGGTTTAGCCGGGGGCGCAGTCTACACTTTCGGCAAGGCGATTGACGAAGGAGCGGATTACACCTCCACGGCCGCTAACCGCGACCAGTCGCGCGCCAGAAGCCAGTGGCAGTATGAATCCGCGAAGGACCGAAAGGGCCTGAGCAACTTCGATTCCACGCACGCGTTGTCGCTCTATTACTCCTACGATTTGCCAAAGTTTCAACAGCAGGGCTGGCTCGGCCCGATCGCCGGCAACTGGCAACTGTCGGGTGCGGGAATGCTGAAATCCGGCACGCCGCTAACCCTCTATATGGGGTCCGATTCTCCCGGGTTCGGTAACGTGGACGGCGGATCGAGCGACCGCCCCAATATCCTTGACCCTTCCATTCTGGGCAAAACGCTGTCGAATCCCACCGTGACTCCACAAATCCTGCGGCGGGACAGGTTCGGCTTCCTTGAGCCGGGACAGCCGCGCGGCTCCCTGGGCCGGGGAACGTTCAGGAAGGCGGGGATCGTGAACTATAACGCCGCGCTTTCGCGGCAGTGGCGCCTCGGCGCTCGCGGAGAGCACGCGCTCACTTTCCGGGCCGAGGCGATCAATCTCGCCAATCATCCCCAATTCGACGAGCCGCAGCGGAATTACAACGCGACTGCTTTCGGTAAAATAACCAACACCCTCAACGAGGGCCGTGTGATTCAATTAGTATTAAGGTTGTCTCTTTGACGGAGCGAGGATGCTGGAATCTTACGGACTGACCGATCGTGGATGCGTCCGATCGAATAATGAAGACTGCTTCCTCCTGGCGTCCGACGCGGGCCTATACGTAGTCGCGGACGGCATGGGCGGAGCCCTCGCAGGCGAGGAAGCGTCGCGGATGGCGTCGGCAACCGTTGTCGAATCGGTGCGGGCTTCGAAACGGCGCGATACGCAAATTCTGCTGATGGCGGTCGAGGAAGCGAACCGGAAGGTCCGCGAATCCGCGAGCCTGAGCCGCGAAAAAGAGGGCATGGGGACGACGCTAGTCGCGGCTCTCGAAGTGGGCGAAGATATCGCCATCGCGAGCGTGGGCGACAGCCGGGCCTATCTTTTCGACGACAATCATCTCCGCGCTATCACCGAGGACCAGACCTGGGTCGCCGAAGTCGGGCGGCCGCTGGGCATCGAAGAAGAAGCTCTCAGGACTCATCCCATGCGCCACGTGTTGACGATGGCCGTGGGGCTTGGCGCGCCGCTCGCCATCAACTATTACTCGCTCCGCCTGAAACCGGGCGCGCAGATCCTGCTTTGCACCGATGGTCTGCACGGCGTAGTAAGCGAGGAGCTCATCGAGAATATCCTTGAGTCTCCGGACACACTCGAGAAGAAGTGTGGGCGGCTCGTGGAGTCAGCCCGGCAATCGGGCGGTCCCGATAACATCACATGTATCTTGCTCCGCGCGGCGGCCTGACCGGGCTTGGGCTTCTAGCTGCAATCTGTGGATCTCTATGCGCGCAGACGGTAATCGTCCGTTTGCGAGCGGTCGAAGGCGAAGGAGCGGTCCATCCAGCAGGATCAAGGAGCGCGCGGCCTCTGACGATTGAGGTAACCGACGAGACCGGGCAGCCCGTCCAGGGCGCGGCCGTCAGTTTCCGTCTCCCGGAAGAGGGTCCGGGCGGTGTGTTCGCGAACGGGTTGGGCACGGATGTTGTGATCAGCGATTCGAACGGGCACGCGTCCGTTCGCGGCATGCGGCTCAACCGGAGCGCGGGCCCGTTTGAGATCCGGGTTACGGCATCGAAAGATCAGGCGCGAGCGGGAATTGTGGTGCGGCAATTCATCGCCAGCGGTCCAGCGGGTGCGGCTGCGAAGCCAGGTTTTTCGAAGAAATGGGTAGTCGTGGGACTCGTCGCGGCGGGAGCTTTGGGTGGGATCTTGGGCGGTACGCGCGGTGGAGGCGGACCCGTTGCTTCGCCTGGACCGGCGCAGCCCCCTCCCGTTGTTCTGACCATAGGCGCACCCACGGTGACCATAGGAAAGCCATGAAGTGGCTAATCTTCGTTCTGACGTCTCTCGCATGGGCTCAATCCAGCATCGAGCCGCCGCGCGCCGGAATCGTGCGCGGAGCGGACAACAAGGTACGCCCTATCCATGGCGTCCCGGGCAATTTTCTTGCGCCGCTGCCCGACGGCGAGGAAGCGCTTGGGTACGCTTTCAGTGGAAGATTCGCGTTGCGGAAGACCGGGAATGAGATCCTAACGCTGGATGCGGATGGGAAGATAATTGCCCGTCTTCCGGCTCCGGCAGGCCCCGCGTTGTTCGCGTTCCACCCGACAGGCGAGCCGGCGATCGCATGGCTCCCGGATATCCGTGAGATGTGGCGGTTGGGACCTGTGCATGACCGCGTCCCATTCGAATCTGACGGCGACATTTTTTCAATCGGCCCCGGTGAAGACGGCGCAATCCGCGTGAATGACTTCCCCGTCAAGTTTGTGGAACGTCCAAAGCGGATTCAACAGATGTCCGAGAGGCTGTTCCATGTATTGACGGCGGAAGGTAAGTCGCTCAGCGTACGCGCGGCTACAGGAGCCGTCTGGGAATTGCCCGCGGAGGAGGTCACGCGGTGACCGCGCGCTCCGTTCGGGGGAAGGCCAGCGAGGGCGTCAGCCGCGGACCAGGGGGTCCGCCCCACGCCGGTCAGACGAGAAACGAGTGGCATTGTGCCGATAGTCTGCTACCCGACTTTACGTTGTAGCGCGGGTGCTTTCGCCTGCTGTACCGTGCGAAGCGCGGTCAAGGGATAGCCACCACACTCCTGCTTCTATGCGCCGTGTTTTTCCCCTCCGGTCTCTTCGCACAGTTAGGGGTATTCGCGGTTGAAGAAACAGGGGAACGCGCCATCCGCGCGCAGTACTCCGTGGGTTCGATCGCGGCTACGGATACGCTGACTGCGACGTTCCGGGTCCGCAACACACCTGCCGTTACGGTGCTTTCGGTGGCAGGATCGGGCTTTTCCCTAAGCTCCGCGCCGCTGCTTCCACAAGCGGTGAATCAGGACGGCTTCGTCGAATTTTCAGTTCGTTTCGCGCCCACTGGACCCGGCCAGTACAGCGCCGCGCTACGCGTAAACACTTTCACTGCGTTCCTGCTCGCGACTGCCGTCGCGGTTGCGAACGTCTATGTCGAAGCCGATGGCGCGCGCTCTCCGATCAATCCCGGTCAACCTATTGCCTTCGGGGCGCTTGAGCGGGACCGCTCCACGACTCGCGCCGTGGTGCTTGAGAACGCCGGTTCACAGCCGCTGACGGTCAGCGCGATTTCGGTCTCCGGCGCTTCCTATCGCTTCAGCGCGGCGCCGGTCCTGCCGCTCACGCTCGGAGCCGGGGAAACATCGCGGCTTGAAATCACCTTCGAGCCGCGCGCCATCGGCCTGCGTGAAGGGTCACTCACAGTGGACGGCCGCCGGTTCGGCCTGACCGGCACCGGCGTGGAACCCTCGCTACCGCGCCCGCGGATTGCGCTCCCGGGAGTGCTCGCTGTCGAGAGCGGGAAGCAGATTACTTTCGCCGTTCGCTTCGACGAAGCGCCGCGCACGTCGGGAAAAGGCGTCGTCCGCCTGTCTTTAGGCAAGCAGGACCCCGGATTGATTTTCACCTCCACCAGCTCCCCGTCGGTTGAATTCTCGATTGTCGAAGGCGAACGTCTTGCCCGCTTCGGATCGCGTACGGAAGCCGTTTTTCAGACCGGTACGACGGCCGGGAATCTCGTCCTCACGGCGGAAGTCGCGGGCGTTGCGGATCAACTTTCGCTGCTCGTGCCAGGCGTGGCAGTGGTTATCGATACCGCCAAGGGCGCTCGCACCGCTGCCGGTCTCGAAGTTCAGATCACCGGGTTCGACAACACCCGTACTGTCTCCCAACTCTCGTTCAGTTTCATCGATCGCGCCGGGCGGCCGGTCAACCCAAGCCCTATCCGGTACGACGGCACAGCCGGCTTCAAGACGTATTTCGATGCGCAGGCTCCCGGTGGCTTGTTCTCGCTGAAGGCAGCTTTTCCGGTAAGCGGGGATCCTTCGCAGATTGACGCCGTTGACGTCGAGATCCTCAACAGAGAGGGCGTGGCGCGCGCGGAACGCGTGCGGTTTTGAGAATCCGGCAGTACAATTGAGAGTCTCGCCATGATTCGCCGAATTGTTTCCGGATTACTTTTCCTCACCCTGCTTACCTCCTGCAATCGTTCCCAGAAGAAGGTGGTCGCCGTCATTCCGAAGGGTACCTCTCATCTGTTCTGGCAGACCGTGCAGGCGGGCGCGATCGCCGCCGGTCAGGCATTCAACGTCGAAATTCTCTGGAACGGCACACTGGGGGAAACCGAGTATGCCCGTCAGATCCAGATCGTCGATTCAATGGTGGCCCGCCACGTCGATGGAATGGCCGTGGCCGCGCAGGACCGTAACGCGCTCATCGGATCGATCGACCGCGCCGTCGCGTCCGGGATGCCTGTCACCGTTTTTGATTCCGGGCTCGATTCCACGAACTTCATGACCTTCGTCGCGACTGACAACTACGCGGCCGGGCAGATGGCCGCAAGGAAACTCGCGGAACTCGTCGGCAAAAGGGGCAAGGTGGCCGTCGTGATGAACGCGCCCGGCAGCGTCTCCACCATGGACCGGGAGCGTGGCTTCGACGAATCGATGGCGAAAGAGTTCCCGAACATCCAGGTGGTGGCGCGGCAGTTCGGCATGTCGGACCGCGCGAAAGCCATGGCCGCGGCGGAGAACATGCTGACCGCGCATCCGGATCTTGCCGGGATGTTCGCCTCCGCCGAACCGAGCTCGGTGGGAGCCTCTCAGGCGTTCAAAGCGCGAGGTCTTGCGGGTAAAACGAAGCTGGTCGCTTTCGACACGAGCGACGGGATGACCGAGGACGTTCGTGCGGGCGTGATCGACGCCATGGTGGCGCAGGACCCCTTCAAGATGGGCTACGAAGCGGTGCGCACGGTGGTCGACAAGCTCAACGGCAAGACGCCGCCCAAGCGAATGGATCTTCAGGCCGTGGTAATCACGAAAGCGGATCTGGAAAAACCTGAAATCAAGGCGCTGCTGTTCCCGGACTTGAAGAAGTACCTGAAGTAGGGCCGGGCTTCGCAATTCAACGTGCCCGGGAGCGAGTCCAGGCTTCCATGAAATCCTTGCCGCTGAAGCGGATGGTGCGCGGGTCAACGACGGTTGCGCCCTCCGCCAGGCCCGCGTCAATCGACATCGAATGCCGCGTCGAGTACTCCACTTCGAGCGTCACGGGGCCGTCCAACTTATAGGGCTTGATCTTCGCGATCTTCGCCACGGACGCTTTCGCGCGCTCGCGAATCAGATCGCGAGCCGCCTGAGCCGAGAGCGAAATGCAAGTGTAATAGGCGAGTCCTTCTTTCACGACCGCCATCTCCGCATCCGGGACGATCGCCCGCAGGTCGGCCGCAGCCGCCTGATCGCCCGCGAGAAAGATGGTTGGCACGTTGAACGCGCCCGCGAGAGCCGCTCGCGTTTCGATCTCGCCCACGGGTTTACCGTTCATCAGCATGTTCTGGATTCCGAGCGAGCTGTAGCTGTGCGCCATCACACCGGCCTTCGCGTTGGCCCGCGCGTGCTGGCCGAGAAACGCGACAGCGGAATAGCCGCGCTCCATGAGCATGGTGATGCCGAGCCCACCCATGAGCAGTTTCGCGCGCGGATGGATGGTGAGCGCGGAGAGCGTCTGGCTGCCGTCGTGGCCATCCCACACCAGGACTTCGCTCGCGCCGCCTGCGAGGAAGCCATCGACAGCGGCGTTGATCTCACCCGTCAGCAGTTGCCGCATTTCGGAATCCTTCGGATCGGTTTGGTCCTGACGGCAGACGCCCGCCACGCCTTCGGCATCGGTGATCAGGAAAATGCGCGGGCCCGATTGGGCGAACAGTGGCAATGCCAGAGCAATAAGCGCGAAAATTGGCGGAATC